>NZ_JBCOAB010000018.1:0-66303 GCF_040227035.1 Clostridium sp. RTP31139st1_H3_RTP31139_211217 | reverse complement strand
TGTCTTGGATACAAGACACCGTTAGAAGCATTTAACGAAGAACAAGCTAAGTGTTGCACTTAGCTTGACAATTCGTCTATAAAAAATGCACATTAAAAGTAATATTATTTACCTTTAATGTGCATAATTCGCCTTATTAAATATATGATTCTGCTATCTTTATAAAATATTTTTGTGTTAAATATAGTAACTGACAAGTTGTTTTAATTGTAAAATAAACATCATTTAAACAATCTTCTTCTAAATCAAGATATTCTTTTCTATTAATTCTTAATTCCTCTAAATAATCTCTTGATTCATTGATATTATTTAATATTTCATTAAAAATTTCATCCTTTTCTTTTAATGCCTTTTTTAATGTTCTGTGCAATAATAATTCATATACGAAATGATCCTTCATATCCTTTCCGTAATACTCTTCTAAATGATATTTACAAAAGCAATCTGCTATATAGTGAGCAATTTTACCTACAATAAAAGATACTTCATTAATATCAAGATCATTGTTTTCAATGTATTTTTTATATTCAAGCATCTTATCTTTTGAAACACTATATGTGTGTTTAATCTTATTTTTTCTTTTGTGTAGGTCTGGTTCTATACATCCAAGTAAGAATCTCTTTTTATCTAAATTTAAATTATATTTTTCATTACAAATTTTATAACAATATGAGCCAATGGCTAAATGTGTGTTTATTAACATAAGAGTTCTCCCCCTATCAGGAATTAATATTATATATAATCCCGATAATATTATTATACATCATAAATCTAAATTGTGATTGTAAATTTTTTGTATTTATTCTGGCTGCTGTGTAATATTTTATAAATTACAACCAATATTAGCTATGAAAATAAATATTACATTTAAATATTTATGATTAATTTCTTAACATATGACTATTTTATTTTGCACATAATAAATAAGAATTATTAATTACCTTAATTATTGGAGGCTAATTATGAAAATTAGATTAGGATACGTTGCAATTTCAAAGAAATTAGGAAAAAAGGTAACTTCTTCTAGCACAGTAACATTTTCAAATTATAATAAAATTGTTCTTCCATCAAAAAAATTAGAAAAATTACAAACTGTTGCTGCATCAAACTTACATGATTTAGAAAAAATAATAAAATATAATATTGAAAACAACATTCACTTTTATAGGATTACATCAGCACTAATCCCATTAGTAACTCATCCTGAAGTTGGATATTGGGGGCATAGAGAATTTTTAAAGCAGGATTTTGAATATGTAGGAAAGCTTATAAATGAATCTAATATGAGGGTCGATACACATCCTGATGAATTTAATGTAATAAATAGTATTAATCCTAAAGTAGTTGAAAACACAAAAATAAATCTATTGAGACAAGCTGAATGGTTTGATGATTTTAAATATGATTTAGGTAAAATGGTAATCCATGTTGGTGGAGCTACAAATGGCAAAGAAGCGGGATTAGAAAGATTTATTACTAATTTCAATACTTTTCCTAAAGAAGTCAAATCAAAGATAATTATTGAAAATGATGATAAAACATATACAGCACGCGAAACATTAAATTTATGTAATGAATTAAATTTACCCATGGTTTTAGATGTTCATCATCATAATTGTAATAATGCTAATGATAATATATATGACTTAATTCCTAAAATATTTGATACTTGGAAAAATGAAAAGCTTCCCCCTAAACTTCACTTTTCCTCTCCTAAAAATGGGGAGAACGATAGAAAACATTCTGATTTTATTAATCCACATGATTTTATAAACTTCTTAGAAAATATAAAATTATTTAATACTGATATTGATATTATGCTAGAATGTAAAGAAAAAGATTTAGCTCTCTTTAAACTTGCAAGTGATATAAAAGAATTGAAACCTGAATATAAATGGGTCGATGAAAGCACTTTTATTGTATAAATATGTGAAAAATAGTACATAATAAAAAATGATGTAAAACATACTGCAATATATTTTACACCATACAACTTTAGTTTATTCGACATATAGCATTCAAAAAATAGTAGCATCCAATTTAATGGATTAGCTACTATTTTTTATTTTTAGGACAAACTTTATATTATTTTCTTATATATTATATAAAAGCTCTCCTCTATTTTTCTAATAATTTTTGTAATTCAGCATAATATCTTAATGTTTCATCATTACTCTTACTATTAAAGAAAATATATCTACCATCTTTTAACTTAATGCTAATACAATTTGGATTTTCAAAGTAAAGATATAATTTACACTTTCCATAACCATCTATACTAAAATTACCAAGATTATATGTTGAAGCACCAACCCCATTAGTTCTTATTCCTGAAGGTAGCCTATCTAGCATTGTTATTTCTTCAATATCATCAATATTAAACTCAGTTCCATAAGTTGGAGCATTTATTTTTACAAAATTATTCTTAATATTTAAAGTAAAACTAGAATGATCAATTCTTATCAAGCTTCCTGTTATCCCTATTACAAGTATTCCAGCGAATATTAAACTACCATAATAAATTCTTCTTCCCTTTTTAGTTCCTAAATTATAAGTTATTCCATAGCCTGCCCTATCTTCAACAGTTACACTTCTATCATTAGGATTGTTATATACACCTTTGCTCCAAAACTCATCATTATCAGTATAAATAGGATTTGTACAAGTATTTAATATTTTTCCTTGTTCTTCTTTTATTTTATTATTTATATAAAATATGCCAAAAAGAATAATACTTGAAGGTATTATTACAGATAAAATAAATAATATTTTACTATTATTATTATTTAAGAAAAGTGAAAACATAAATGACATACCAATACTTTGGATTGTAGCCGCTATTATAGTTCCCATTGTCCATGTTCTTTTAAATACTGTATTATATGCTATATTAGCATTTGTATCTTCACTTATAACTTCCGTTTTCCCCTTAGAATATACCTTATACATAACTAAGAAAATTATATTACCTATTAATGCATTACTTGCTGCAATTCCAAGTGAAACTCCATACTCTTTTATATTATTAAATACAATTATTATTGGAAATAATGAGATTATAAAACTTGGAATAAACCAAAGAACAGATACTGGCATTTTATCTTTTAAACGAGTAACTTCAGTATCTATAGTTACTAATCTTTTGCTTGGTAATAACCAATTATTTTCTCGTTTTAAATCCATTAACCTTTTATTATATTTAATAAATAAACTTCTAGTAAAAATATATACTCCAATTAACCATAAAAAAAAGTATAATATTTGATTTGAATTTAATTTAAAGAAAAAAGATGGAATAAATAAAATAGCTGCAATAATAAAACCTTTTATATTTTCTTTCTTAAACTCTTTTACTATGTCTAATACTTTTTCATTTTTAAGTTCTAAAAATGGAATAGTTACTCCAATTAAAATATTTTTATCTCCCTTAATCATATATCTACAATTAAAATACATTGATAACAAAACAACTACAGGTATACTCCCCCAAATAATATTAAAAACCCCCATATTTACCCCTCATTCCATGCTATATTTAAGCCATTCATATTTTTATAAATATCTTCACACATTTTCATGAATTCTTTATATTCAATTCCCTTTATACCAGATTCAGCAATTATAAGCTCTAGTTCACCTTCTAATTTTTCCTTAAATTCTTTGCTTGTATCTAATGATGGACTAACCTTAGCTCCATGACGTCTATCTATTTCTATATATCCTTCGTTTTTTAGTATTGTATATGCCTTATTAACAGTCATATTATTAACCCCTATATCTTCTGCCATTTGTCTAACTGTTGGCAAACCTTCCCCCTTTTTTAATTCTCCTCTTCCAATTCCCATTACAATTTCATTTCTTAATTGTACATAAATAGGAATATTGCTAGTCATATCTAATTTAATAATCATAATTTATCCCCTTTGTATAGTTTGTATTATTAATTATAATACAAACTATACAAATAAACAATATTACATTTAAAAATTTATCTGATGACTAGCTGTTATAACACTTACTCTAACAATGGGCACCCCCATATATAACATATTCTTAGCTTCTAAATAAAAAAAAGCAACATTAATTAAGTTATAAAAATAATTAATGTTGCTTTTAAAATTATTTTTTTAATACTAAGCCCTTACTTCTGATACATGTACATTCTCGCGCTTCTTCAGTATGTAAACATTGATATTTTATTTTTTTAGGTGCTTCTATTTCAATTTGCTTTTTTTCTTTTAATTCTTTTTTATTCATTTCTTTTATTCCTTTCCATTATAAGTAAAATTATAAATTTTAATTTAGATAATTGAACTTACTTCTACAAACGAATGTAAGTAGTAAGTTTCCTTTATAAAAATATTTATTTACTAATTATATTTTTATTATATAATAATTATTATCTATTGATATTCATTATATAATACTTTTCTTAATTAGTACATATAATAAAATTAGTAAAAAAGTAAGGAGAAAACAAATGATAAGCTTAATTAGTTTAATAATTTCATTATCTCTAATTATGTATTTAGCATATAAGGGATATTCAACAATAATAACTGCACCTATTATAGGGTTATTAACTATTTTAATTTCTATTGGTCTTAATGGTCATTTAATGGTTAATTATACTGAAGTTTATATGAGTGGATTTGCTGGATTTGTAAAAAGCTATTTTCCACTATTTTTAACAGGTGCAATTTTTGCAAAGTTAATGGATGAAGCTGGATATGGTAGATCTATTGCCTCATTTATAACAAATAAATTAGGCAAGGATAAAGCAATACTTGCAATAGTTTTATCTGGTGCCTTTTTAACTTACGGAGGAGTATCACTTTTTGTTGTTGCATTTATTTTATATCCGCTTGCAAATATTTTATTTAAAGAAGCTGATATTCCTAAAAGACTTATACCTGGAACTATTGCACTAGGAGCATTCACCTTTACAATGACTGCTCTGCCTGGTTCTCCTGAAATTCAAAATGTAATTCCTATGAGTTATTTTGGAACAGATACTTTTGCTGCACCAATTCTTGGAATCATAGCAAGTATAATAATGTTTACTTTTGGTATGCTATGGCTTACAAGAAGAGCTAAAAAAGCAAAGATCAATGGTGAAGGATATGGAAATTATAAAGATACTCATAAAATTGATTCAAATGAAAATTTACCTAATATTATTTTGTCAATAATGCCCATATTAATTATATTTATAACTAATTTCACATTATCTAAATTTTATTTTCCTAATACTGATGGAAGTTATTTAGATAAATATGGTGTTACTTTAGATAAGGTATCTGGTACATGGAGTGTAATAATTTCAATTGTTTTAGCAATCATATATATAATTTTACTTAATTTTAAGAAATTTAAAAATTTAAATGCATATCTTAATGAAGGGGTAAAGAATTCCTTTCTACCTCTACTTAACTCAAGTGCAATAGTTGGATATGGTAGCATAATTAAAGCATTGCCAATTTTCACAAATATTCAAACTAGCATAATGAATATTTCTTCTAACCCAATTATTTCTGAAGCAATATCTGTTAATGTTATTTGTGGTCTTACAGCTTCTGCTTCAGGTGGATTAGGTATAAGTTTATCTGCTCTTGCACCAACATTTATAGAGATGAGTCAAACTTTATCAATTTCCCCGGAAATACTACACAGAATTGCTGCGTTATCCTCTGGCGGTTTAGATACTCTACCACATAATGGTGCTGTTATAACCACCCTTGCAATTTGTGGTTTGACACATAAGCAGAGTTATAAAGATATATTTGTTACTTCAGTTATCATTCCAATATTAACAACTATAATAATTGTTATATTAGTATCTTTAAGCTTTGTATAATATAAAACCTCAAGAATAATCTTGAGGTTTTATATTATACATATATTTTTATCCCTTAACAGCTCCTGCTGCTATACCTTCAATTATATGTTTTTGACATGTTAAATAGAAAATTACAATTGGTATAATTGCTAGAACTAATATAGCCATCATCGCTCCCATATCAACTGCGCCATATCCTCCACGTAGATATTGTACTGCAATTGGAATAGTCTTATATTCTGTTCCTAACAATAAATATGGCAATAAGTAGTCATTCCATATCCACATTACATTTAATATAGCTATTGTTATTGCAATAGGCTTTAATAACGGTAAAACAATTAAAAAGAATGTTTTTACCGGTGAACATCCATCAATCATTGCGGCTTCTTCTATATCTATTGGAATTGATTTAACAAACCCACTAAACATAAAGACAGATAACCCTGATCCAAATCCCAAATATATTATTATTATCCCAAGAGGATTATCTAAGCTTAACATGTTTGCAACTTTACTCATTGGAAACATAACCATTTGGAAAGGAACTATCATAGATAATACAAATAAATAATATAAACAACTTGTAAATTTTGATTTTACTCTTGTAATATACCAAGCAGTCATTGATGTAAATAATATAATTACAGCTGTTGATCCAACAGTTATAAATAAAGAATATCCAAAGGCTGAAATAAAGCCAGTCTTATCTATACCATTAACATAGTTAGCAAGTCCTGAAAAACTAGTTGAGTTTGGTAAAGCAAATGGAGATCTACTAATATATAATTTACCCTTAAATGAATTATATAAAACTATAAAAATAGGTGCTAAAAATACAATAGATAATATAATCAATATTAAATATAAAAGTACATTATTCTTTTTCTTAGGTTCATACTTTAAATTAAGTTCTGTATCATTTTTCAATTTAGCTTCCATTAATTTTCAACCTCCTTCTTTCTAGTTATACTTAATTGAAGTAACATTATTACTGCTACAATTAAGAAGAAGATTACAGCTTTAGCTTGACCAACACCTTCCCATCCTACTCTTCCATAGAATGTCTTATAAATATCTAATGCAAGCATTGCCGTTTTATTACCTGGTGCACCATCAGTTAACGCTAAGTTTTGATCAAACAATTTAAATGCATTTGACATTGTTAAGAAAAGGCAAATGGTAATTGATGGCATAACTAGCGGTATAGTTATCTTTCTTAATGTCATCCATTTAGAAGCACCATCAATTTTAGCACTTTCCATAAGTTCACCCGGTATGTTTTGTATACCTGCAATATATATTATCATCATATATCCTATTTGTTGCCAATTTAGTAAGATAACTAATCCCCAAAATCCATACTTAGGATCCATAGTTAAATTTACACCAAAATAATTTAATATTCCATTAATAATAATTAACCATATATAACCTAAAACTATACCACCTATAAGATTCGGCATAAAGAAAACAGTTCTAAATATGTTAGTTCCTTTTAATTTTCTAGTTAAAAGATATGCAAGTGCAAAAGCACATACATTTACAGTTATAACTGACACAACAACAAATTTAGTTGTAAAAATTAATGCATTCATAAATTCTGGTGTAGAAAATACTTTTTTATAGTTATCTAATCCTATAAAAGTTGCATTAGTAACAGTAGTAAATTTGGTAAATGATAAGTAAATCCCCATTATAAATGGGACCAAAAAAGCTATACCAAAAGCTACTAATGTAGGTAATGCAAATAACCAAAAATACTTCTTTAACCCTTTTTGCATAGTCTCATCCCCCTTAAATTTTTATGCTTAAATATTAATACTATTCTTTAATAAAGGCAGCACATATTATATGCTGCCTTATTTAAAAATTATTGAGCCTTTTCAGCCTTCCAAGAATCCTTAACTGTAGTAACTACATAATCCCAATCTTGAGTACCTTGTACATATTCTAGTAAAGCACCAGCAAATGTATCTTTAAAGTTTTGACTTGGGAATGCTTGGAATATCCAAGGAACAGTATTTACATTATCTTTACTCATCCAATTTAAAACTTCCTTAGATAATGGATCTGCTGACTTTTCGTCATCATCAAATGTATCAAATGGAGCTATAAAGCCTAAATCTCCTGAAACATAAGCTTTTCCAGTATCACTTGTAAATAACCAATTTATAAAATCAATTGATGCTTGTTGCTTTTCTTCTGAAACTTGACTATTTATTGCTAAATAGTTTTCAGTACCAATACAAAGACCTTGATTTTCTTCTCCATCAATACCAGTATATATAGGCATAAACTTAATATTTTCCTCTTTAACTGTATTACCATCGATATCGCTGATTTGTGACCAAGCCCAATTACCATTTTGAACCATAGCACAATCACCTAATGCAAATTCAGCCATAGCATCATCAACACTCTTATTACCTAATACCCCCTTCTCTGAAACTGAGTTATTAGTATACAAGTCATATATATTTTTAAAGTTCTCATTATACTTAAAATCAATTTCCTTGGCATCTAATCCTGTTTGAAGAACATCTCCATTTTCCCCAGCATCGTCTTTAAATTCATAATATAGTGGTAAATCAGCTAAGTGAGTTTCCCATCTCCACGCATTACCTGATGCCATTGAAGTAGATGCAAACACCCCTTGAATTCCTAATTCATCTTTATTAGCTTCCATATCTTCTACAACAGCCTTCAATTTATCAAAATTATTAATGTCATCTATAGATGTAACATCAGTTGCCTTATTTGATAAAGCAAAATATTTTTGCATTATTTCATCATTATAAATAATTCCATATCCCTCAACAGCATAAGGAATACCATAAACGCCATCACCATCTGTTACTGCTAAAGTTTTATCAAGTAAATGACTATATAGTTCTGTATCTTTTAGATCTAAACAATAGTCTTTCCAAGATTGATATCCAACTGGTCCATTAATTTGGAATATTGTTGGAGCCTCTTTCTTTGCAATTTCAGATTTTAACGTTTGTTCATAAGTACCACTAGCTGCAGTTTCAACTTTTACCTTTACTCCAGTTTCTGCTTCATACTCTTCAGCTATCTTTTTATATACATCTGCAATTTCCGGTTTGAAATTTAAAAAATAAATTTCCTCTCCTGATGATTTAGAATCACTTGTAGCATCACCAGTACTGTCCCCCTTACTTCCACATCCTACAAATGCACCTGCAACTAATGTTGTTGCAACAGCAATAGCTAATAATTTTTTAATCTTCATAAACTTCCCTCTCCCCTTAAATATACTTTATATATAAATGACTTACAGATATATTGTAAATCTTTATATAACATTTTAAAAAAATATTTCTTCCTAAATTTAACTTAGAATAGTTGCTGGAACCGTTTCCTTTTTGCATTAAAAAAATCCATTTATTTTATATTAATTCAAATCATCTTATAATTTTATTTTACTGTAAATTATTGTTTAAATCAATATATTTTTCCTTTTTTATTAATATACACCTTTTTATTCAAATAATTTAAACTATTAGTAAATAAAGTTTTAAATTTTAACTATTTCATATTTATTTTAAGTCTATATTAATATTTACATAGATATTTTCTTTATTAAACTTCCATAAATAAAGAGTAATTTGAAATTTTAAATTACTCTTTATTTATTACATATTGAATATTCTATTTAAATTTATATTTTCCTCAAAAAGTTTTGCTAATTCATCATATTGATTTAATTTATATTGTTTATAATCAATTAGTTCTTTATCTAAAATATTAATTCCTTTATTTATTCTTAATGAATTTATAAATGTATTAAGAAAATCTCCCTCATCGAAAATCCCATGTAAATACGTTCCTAAAACATTATCTTTAAATGAACCTTGTATATGTCCATGTTCATTTTCAATGAATACTTGTCCTTTATCTTTAACCTTTGTTATACCATTATGTATTTCATAACCATATACATTTATTCCAACACATTTACTTAATACATCACAAGAATTTTTTATATATCCCTTTGTTTGTTGAGTTATTTTTTCATTATTAAAGATAGTATCAATGCTTAAAAATCCAAAACCTTCTTCTGTTGTTATTTCACCCTCTACTCCTTGTGTATCCATTATGTTATCTCCTAACATTTGATACCCTCCACAAATTCCTAATATCATCGTTCCTTTATTCTTAAGCTCAATAATTTTATTGAAAAGTCCATTTTTCTTAATTACTCTTAAATCATTTATTGTATTTTTAGTTCCTGGAATAATTACTAAATCTGGTTCACTAATATCGCTTATATTTTCTACATATCTAACACTAACACCATCTAATATTTCTAAACTATTAAAATCAGTAAAATTAGACATATGAGGTAATCTTATAATTGCTATATCTAAATCTTCTATTTTATTATTTTTTATTCTTTCAGTAACACTATCTTCATCTTCAATATCTAATTTAAAATAAGGTAATACTCCTAATACAGGTATATTAATTATTTCTTCTAACTGTGTCATTGCATCTTTAAAGTAATCGACATTACCTCTAAATTTATTGATAATAACACCCTTTACTCTTTTTCTCTCATTTTCTTCAAGTAACATTAAAGTTCCAACTACAGAAGCAAATACTCCCCCTCTATCAATATCAGCTACTAAAATTACATCTGCATCAGCAGATTTTGCCATAGACATATTTGCTATATCAGTTTCTCTTAAATTTATTTCGGCACAACTTCCTGATCCCTCTAATATCATAACCTCATAGTCTTTTGAAAATTTATCAAAAGTCTCTTTAACTACTTTTTTTAATTCCTTATTTAATTCTTTATATTTATAAGAATTCATCATTGAATGAACTTTACCATTTACAATTACTTGTGTTTTATTATTTCCACTTGGCTTTAATAAAACAGGATTCATATATGCCATAGGCTTTAATTCACAAGCCTCTGCTTGAACAACCTGTGCCCTTCCCATTTCTAATCCATCTTCAGTTACATATGAATTTAATGATATATTTAATGCTTTAAATGGAGCTACTTTAAACCCTTTATTTCTGTAATATCTACATAAAGCTGTTGCTACGGTACTTTTACCTACTCCAGATGCTGTTCCTAAAACCATTATCTTATTCATTTTCACTTTCCTTTACATCTAAAAAACCATGTGTTTCATTTTTTATAATATTTAAGCTTTTAAATTTTATTGGATACTTAAATATTGGTCCATCATATACAAAAGTATGGTATTCTCCATTTTCTCCACAAGCATCTGAACCTGTTTTCTTTATTTCTTCAACTACTTCTTTTGTTAAAACTTTCCCTAGGAAATCTTCTCCCATACACTCAAGCTTTACATTCTTTATAACTGTTTTAAATCCACTATCTATAAACTCGTATACTAGTTCTTCTCTATTTTCTTGCCATAAAGGGAAAATTGCCTCTATTCCAGCTTCATTACACCTTGATGTACACCATTCTCTATGTGGTTCTAAATCTATATCACCAAAAACACAAGAATCTATTTTAAAATTTTCTTTAGCTTTCAATAATTTTTCAGTAAATTTAATTTCGTAATCATCACCACTTGTTTCTACTAATATTAATGGTATATTTAGTGATTTAGAAATATCAACTATTAACTCTCTAGGAACTCCATGAAACCATGACCTATTTTCACCCTTATTTACTGTTATAAGTAAAGCTGCTGGAGTATTGCTAGCCTTTATCATTCTATACAATGCTAAAGTGCTATCTTTTCCACAACTATATGACATTACAAAATTTTTCATATACTACCTCCATTTTTCTAAAACCTCGAGCATAAAGCCTTTTACATCAATTCCATAAACTTCTTGTAGTCTTTCTTCAGTTAATACATCTTTTGGATTTCCTGACCCTATAATTTTTCCATCATTCATCATTACTACCTTTTCTCCAAAAGCTTGAACTAGATTTAAATCATGTAATACAGCAACAATAATTTTATTATTTTCCTTCGTCCATTTATTTAAATAATCTAATATTTCTATTTGACATTTTAAATCTAAATGATTAGTAGGTTCATCTAATAAAATTATATCTGGATCTTGTGCAAAAGCCCTAGCTAAATATACTCTTTGCAGTTGTCCTCCTGATAATTGACTTATAAGTTTATCTTTAATATCAATTAACCCTACATTTTCAATACTTTTAAGAATTATTTCTTCATCTTTTTTATTTATCTTTGAAAATACTCCTTTTAAATGAGCATATCTTCCTAAAGCTACTGTTTCATAAACTGTATATGGAAAATATATATTACTAGCTTGTGACATTAATGCAACATTTTTTGCTAAATCTTTTCTATTTAATTGGCTTATTTCTTTAGAGTCTAATGTTATATTTCCTTTATACTCTAATAAATTTGCTATTGATTTTAAAAGTGTACTTTTCCCACAGCCATTAGGACCAACTATGCAAAGATTTTTACCTCTCTCAACGCTAAAGCTTACCCCTTTAACAATTTCTTTATTGTCATATCCACATCTAACTTTATTAACTTCTAGCATTAAAATACCCACCTACTTTGACTTTTTAAAATATATATAAGCAAAAAATGGTCCGCCAATTAATGCTGTTATTGCACCAACTGGTAATTCTGATGGAGCTACAATAGTTCTTGATACTAAATCCGTCATTATCATCATACATCCACCAAAAACAACAGACATTGGTATAACATAAGCATGCTTTGAACCAAATATTTTTCTAACAACATGTGGTGCAATTAAATCTATAAACCCTATAGTTCCACTAAGTGCAACTGCGCTACCTGTAAGTATTGCAACAAATAAAAATAACCTTCTTTTAACTTTATTTGTATCTACTCCTATAGTTTTTGCTGCTTCTTCTCCAAATGTTAATACATCCATTTCTTTAAAATAAAAAGATACACCTAAAATTCCTATAATAAAAAAAGGTATACCTGCTTTAACATAACTCCATCCTCTCATAGAAAATGATCCCATAGACCACATTGTTATACTTTCCATCTTATCTGATGCTAAAGCTGAAATAGTAGTTAATGTAGCACTAAAAAATAGTGATAACACCATACCTGCAAGTATTATTGTTGTATTAGACATTCCTCTATCTACTTTTTCTGAAAACTTTAATACTATTATCATAGTAATTAAACTGCAAGCAAATCCTACTACTGGCATAGTTAATCTTCCCAAAAACGGAATTGATATTCCTGTTACTATAATAATACCTACACCTAATGAAGCACCAGATGATAATCCTAAAGTATATGGTGAAGCTAATTGATTTTTCAAAACTGATTGTACTATTGCGCCACTAGCAGCAAGAGAACCACCAACCATAAATGCAAGTAATACTCTTGGTAACCTTAAATTCCATATTATAGATACTTGCTTAGGTTCAATTCCATCAAGCAATGGGACACTAAAAAACTTATTAGCTAATATAGAAAAAGTATCCAATATGCTAATATTGGAACTTCCTAAGGAAGTTCCAATACATATAGCTAATAATACCAACGGAATTGATAAAATTAATAATATTTTATTTTTATAGGTCTTTATACTCATCTGGATAAATAGCTTTTGCTATTTCCTTTAAAGCTTTTATAACATTTTGTGATGCTCTTGAAGATGAGTTTTTATCTATTTGATATACATCTCCATTTTGCACAGCAGTTATTGTGTCCCAGCCTTCTCTGCTTTTTATATCTTCCACAGCAGTTAAACCTGCTTCATTAGTTCCTGGAGTATTTGCTAAAATAACATCAGGATTAGCATCTATAACAGCTTCTGGTGTTACTGTTATCCATGAATTTTCTTCTCCAAAAATATTAGTAGCTCCTACTGTTTCTATAAGCTCATTTAAGAATGTATCATTTCCAAATGTATAAAGCCCTGCTCCAGCCCCAATTTCAAAATAAACTTTCTTTTTATCTGCTATAGTATCTCCAATTGCCTTTATCTTAGCAACTTCTTCTTTCATAGAATTAATTATTTCTTCACCTTTTTTTTCAGTACCTGTTAAACTTGCAATAAACTCTATATCACCATATATTCCATCAATACTATAACTACTTGGAATATATACAACTGTAATACCAGCCTCTTTTATTAAAGCAAATGGATCTTCATCTCCAGATTTATTATGACCTGATGCTATAACTATATCAGGATTTAAAGAAATTATTGTTTCCGCATCTGGATTTCTAAAATCTATTTTAGGTAAATCTTCACTTACTCCTTCAACATCAGCTGAGTATTTATCTACAGCTACTAATTTATCTGCTAAACCTAATTCTACTAATACTTCTGTATTAGATGGTGCTGTAGAAATAATACTATTAATTTCACTAGGAACATTAAATTCATTTCCTTCTCTATCTGTCATCGTTGTAGGCTTACTTGAACATCCTACAAATATCATCATAGCCATTATAAATGTAAAAGCTAATGATAAAACCTTTCTCATTTTTTGCATTACTATTCCTCCTAAATGTATACTTTAGAGTGGTGTAATTTAGTTAGTAATATATTAATTAGGCTTTTCATATATATTTTTTACTAATTTTAACCCTATTAATTTTTTCTAACTAAAAAAAGCGCTTTCATATTTGAGAGCGCTCTAAAATACATAATAACTTTGATAATTTCTTAATATTTCTTAACATTAAATATTCATAAAATAAACTTAATATTATAATTTATTAAGTTTATTCTCTAACACTTAAAATCTAAAAACAAATCATATTAATTATATTATCTATTATTCGTATCTATTATCTCACCCTCAGAAGATAATATTATCATCATAGTAGGCAGGTCTCCCGACTTAACTTCATCCTACTCTCCATACCTTCCCGTATTTTTATACAGTGGCTATACATGAATTTCGTCAGTCTTACGGTTACTGGGGTAGTTTAGGACTTCAACCTAATTCCCTATTAAGTTTAAAAAAACACCTATTATGGTTTAAAATTCATAATGATTATATCTTTATGAATTTTATTTGTCAAATAAAATATGCTTTAATTCAGCAATCAATTTATTATTTTCTTCTCTTGTTCTTACTGCAACTCTATAAAAACTATTATCTAGTCCTATATAATTATCACAGCTTCTAACTAATATTTTTCTTTTAATCAATTCACCTTTTAAATCTAAATTAGTTAATATTTTAAACATTATGAAATTCACACTTGGTTCAAAAACATATAAATATTTTATTTGCTTTAAAGCACTATATAAATATTCTTTCTCATCTTCTATATATTCTATACTTTTTTTAATATACTGCTTTTCTGTTAGTCCTTTAGTTATACCTTCAGCTGCTATAACGTTTATACTCCACGGCACTAAAATCTTATTTATTTTATCCATTATTTCCTTATTTGAACACAATCCATACCCTATCCTAGCCCCTGGAATTGCAAAAAATTTAGTTAATGATTTTACAATTATTAGGTTTTCATAATCATTTAATAATTTATTACTTGAATATTCCTTATTATCTTTAACAAAATCTAAAAAAGATTCATCAATAACAACTATTGTATTTGTAAGTATTGACTTATTTAATACTTTTTTGATAAATTCATTTGTTGTCAAAACTCCAGTTGGATTATTGGGATTACAAATAAAAACTATATCTATATTATTTTTTATATTCCCTATAAATTCATTATCTAAATTAAAATTCTTAGATTCCTTTAAGTTATAATATTCTATCTCACCATCAATACTTAAAATTGCTTCTTCATACTCTGAGAAAGTTGGAGCTGGCAATAATGCTTTTTTAGGTTTCAAAGCGCGTACTATATTAAATATTACTTCTGCAGCTCCATTCCCTAATGTAATATTTCTTGTATTTATTTTTTCAAACTCTCCAATAGAGTTCTTTAAATCAAAATAAGTTATATCTGGATATTTAACTACTTTATCAATTGCATCTATCATTGCCTTTTTAACATTTTCACTTATCCCTAATGGATTTATATTGGCTGAAAAATCTATAATTTCACTTGGATTTAACTTATATTTTCTTGCAATTTCTTCAGTATTTCCACCATGAACTGCCATAACCTTTCCTCCTTAAAAAATAACATTTATACTCCAATTAATAATTAATGCCATAATACACCCTAAAACAGCACTACAATATAATATATTGTTTGTGTTATTTACCTTATTAATATCTATTTTTTCTCTATCATCACCTATAGTTTGTTTTTCCACGAGCTTTCCAAAATAATAGTTTGGACCTCCTAATTGAACATTTAAAGCTCCTGCCACAGCAGCTTCTGGATGCGCACTATTAGGGCTGCTGTGATTATTTTTATCCCTTTTATAAATTTTAAAGCTATTTTTATAATCTAAACCTAAAATAAAAGATACTACTACAATAAAATACCCACTTAACCTTGCAGGAATATAATTAAATACATCATCAAGTTTTGCTGGAAAATATCCAAATTCAATATATTTGTCATTTTTATATCCAAACATAGAATCCATAGTATTTACTGCTTTGTATAGAAATGCTAACGGAGCCCCTCCTATACCTGCATAAAAAAGAGGTGCTATAACCCCATCTGACATATTTTCAGCTACTGTTTCTACAACAGCTTTTAATATTGATTCTTTATCTAAATTCTTTGTATCTCTTCCTACTATATATGATAACTGCTTTCTTGCTCCTTCAATATCATCCTTAATTACATATTTAACAACTTTCAAACCTTCAATCTTAAGAGCCTTTGTTGATATACAAAAATAAATCATTACAGATCCTAATATCATTGTTACACTTGGATTAATTCTATATGTAACTTTAAGTAATAAATAATTAAATATAAATACTATAAAAACCACAAGTATCCAAGTTAATAAGCCTGCGACTTTTAAGTATCTCTTTAATATACTTCTAAAAAACTTTTCCACTGTCTTACATAACGATCCTATTATTCTAATTGGATGTATAGGATTTTGTGGATCACCTACTATTAAATCTAATAAAAATCCTAATATTATTTCAATCATTTTTCTAACCTTTCTATAACTATATTTTGTTTATCTCTTCAAATTTAATATTATTATCTATCTTTTCTAAAATAATTTCATAACCTCTTCCACACTCCGGTTGATACTCATAAAAGCTTTTACTGCTATCATAAAATATTTCTAGTATAGTTCCTATTGTTCCCCCATGAGAAACTAAAACTACTTCACTCATGTTCTCTTTATAACACCCATCTATAAACCTATTAAATGCTTCTTTTATTCTTTTTTTATATTGACTCTTACTTTCTCCATTAGGACATAATACTTGTCCATCTTTATCTGTAATCCACTTAATATACTCTTTATTTTCTTTAAGCATATCATAACTTTTCATTTCAAAATCTCCAAAGTTATACTCCCAAAATTCATTAATTTCGCTATATGTTTTTTCTGGATATAAAATTTCTAATGTTTCATTTGCTCTTTTTGCTCCGCTACTAAAAAAACTAATACACTCTGGATACTTTACTGTACTTTTAATATCATATAATTCTTTTTTTCCTCTTTCACTTAATGATATATCAGTCTTTCCACAATACAGATGCTTTTCATTAGCTTCTGTTTTTCCATGTCTAATTAAATAAACCTTCAGCTTTTTCATACATCTTTTTCTCCTTATAATTATCTCTTACGAGAATATCATTTTTAAATCTTTTCTACAACTAAGTTTTGTTAATTATTAAATTTAAGTATGCTTGTTTTAAGTATTACTACAAGTAATTTTTATAGCATTTTCATAATATTCTTCTAATTTACTTACAGAAAAATTTGATGTATCATATATGCTACTTACAGTATGGCCATCTTAAAAAAAGAAAAACCAACAAATAATTTTGTTGGCTAAACTTAGCATATAAACTTAATTCTTAACTTTTAATTATTGTTGATATACCACAAAAAACTCTATATACGCAGGAAGATTCTTTTGATAAATATTGAAGACATCTTCCTGTTTCTTCTCTCCACATTCTATCTTCTTTTTTTAATGGAACTATTCCACTTGATATTTCATCAGAAATTATTATTTTATCTTTAAATAAATTTATATTTTCTTTTATATATTCAAGTGAACTTTTATTTTTTAATGTATTATTATATGTAAATTTATGAAGTCCGCAAATAACCTTTTTAGAAAAATCTATTTCACCATCACTACAATAAAATATATCCTCCTCATTAATATTAAACTTTTCTTTGATAAAATCTTTTTTCCCGTTATATGCTCCACCAAAAACTAATATCATAATTTTCTCCTTAAAACCAAATTTGTTTTATTATGAATATATAATATTAAATAAAACTTAAAACTAAAACTCCAATAACTTCTGCAATAACAAGTCCATATCCAGCACTATCTCCAGACATTCCATCAAATTCCTTAGCTGCATTATTAACTAAAAAGACACTTATTAAAATCATGCCTAAAATCATTATTAATCCATATATACCAAAAATGAATACTGAAATTAAGCTTGCTATTATTAAACCAGATAGCAATACTACTTTATCTACTTTTCCTGTTCCTTGTTTGAAAAATGCACCTAATGAACTTGCCTTCATGGATTCTTTTGACAATAATAAATATCCCATTAAACTTCTAGATATAATAGGTATTAAAATTAATCCTACAGAACTACCATTAAAATTATTAATAGTACTCTCATTAATATTATTACTTATTACTGTATGAAGTGTAGAAAAGTTTAGTATAAATAACATAATTACAGATATAACTGCAAATGCCCCAGTATGAGGATCTTTTAATATTCTTAACTTTTCTTGCTTATCTCTTCTAGAAAGAAGTGCATCACAAACATCCATATATCCATCTAAATGAAGCATTCCAGTTAAAATAAATGGTGTTATTAACGTAACTGCAGTAGTTACCATGATGCTGGCACCTAATAAATTTAGTATTCTAAAAACTCCATACCAAATTACTCCTACAATCAATCCTATAACAGGATAAAACTTCATTATATTTTTTCCACCTTCATCATCCCATTCATATTTAGGTAATGGAATAATAGTAAACATGCTTATTGCCATTAAAAATCCCTTAAAATATTTTTTCATTTTTCCTCCTTTGGATTTAGCTGTGCCTCTATTATATAACTTTACCCTTATGGTAAATTATATTTCCATAAGAACATTCAACTACTGTATCAGCTATCTTTGCTAGTTTTCTATTTACAACTCCTATTTCTTTTCTGAAATTTTCTGTATAACAATCATATTGAATGCTATCACTAAATAAATAGTCTGATACTATAACTACATTTTTAGAATTATTAATAATTTCTAATATTCCTGATAAAATATCATCACTAACATCTTTGTAAAATTCTTTTCCTCTAAACATATAGTTTGTAACAAGTGATGTTATACTATCTATTAAAACAGTATCTTCCTCTTTTATAAGACTTGAAACTTTGCTCATATTTAATGTTTCTTCTATTGTATTAAATCCATATCCTTCTCTTTCCCTTAAATGATTTTCTATTCTTTTTAAATCTTCTAAGTCATATGGATTCATTGTTGCAACATAATATAATTTGCCTACTTCCCTTTCTATCTCTCCATCTAACTGGCCACTTATAGGATTTTTTAAGCTTTCATTTAACGATTTTGATAAATTTTGCGCAAACATGGATTTTCCACTTTTAGCTCCACCAACTACTAAAACAATCATCTTATCTCCTAAACTATATAGTTTTCTTCTCCTCTAACTTCATCTAAATAATCATCATTTATTTCAGCTTCATCAAATGTTGCCATATTATTCATCATTGCACAACTAAATTCAATTACCGAAAATGCTATAGGACACCCGCTACCTTCCCCTAATCTCATATCTAAATTAAGCATTGGCTGTAATTCCAATTCTTTCATTGCAATATTATAACCTATTTCTTTAGAGCAGTGTGATGTTATTAAATACTCTTTAACTAATGGATTTATTCTTACTGCTGCTAATGCTGCAACTACCGATATAAATCCATCTATCACTATAGGTATTTTATAATAAGCCGCTCCTAAAAACACTCCCATCATTCCAGCTATATCAAAACCTCCAACTTTAGAAACTACATCAATTGGATCTTTTTTATCTGGATTATTAACTTTAATCGCTTCTGATACTACCCATTTTTTCTTTTCAAAAGCCTCCTTCGTTATTCCTGCGCCTTTACCAACAGCTTCTTCAATACTACATTCAGTTAAGCTTACAAGAACAGAACTACTTGTTGTTGTATTTCCTATACCCATTTCTCCAACACCTAATATGTTATATCCATCTTCATAAGCACTCCTAGCCATTTCAATTCCTATATTTATTGCTCTTATACATTCATCATAACTCATAGCTTGTCTCTTAACTATGTTATAAGTTCCTTTTCTTATTTTCCTATCTATAGCCCCTGGAATTTTTATATCTGTATTTACTCCTATATCAACAACTTTTAAATCACAATTATTTTCTTTAGCTAGTACAGCAACTCCTGTTACTCCCCTTGAAAAGTTAATTGTTTGTGCTAGTGTTACACTTTGAGGTGCTGAAGCAACTCCTTCTTCTACAACCCCATTGTCTGATGACATTATAATAATACATTTTTTATTTATAGAATTTTTTATCTTACCTGTAATTCCAGCAAGCTTTATTGCTATATCCTCTAATTTACCTAAGCTCCCTAAAGGTTTTGCAAGCGAATTAACTCTTAACCTAGCTTCTTCTATAGCATCTTCATTTAATCCTGTTATATCATTAATAATTTTTTTAAGCTCTAATTTTTCGTTTCTCATTGTTTCACCCCAATTATTTATTTAAAACATCCTCTTTTTTTGTTATAATACTTTATTATTTGTTTAAATGTCAACAATCATATATTAAACAACTTTTCATTTAGGAGAACAATATGAACAATACTATAATTAACTTTTTACAAAATGAAATGAAATGGAATAAATTAAACATATCATCTATAAAAAAAATAGGCGGACTTAGTAGCGAAAATTATAAAGTTTCTTATAATAACAATAATTATTTTGTAAAAATTTGCACTCATAATTATTTACATACCGATAGAAAAAGTGAATTATCAATAATAAATAAAGCTATAGAAATAAATTTAGCTCCACATTTATATTACTTTTCTACTGAAACTGGTAATATGATTAGCAGTTGGATTAATGGTACCATGCCCTCCTTAAATGATTTTTCTTCAACTAAATTTCTACATAAACTTTCTGTTGCTTTAAACAGTTTTCATAATTTAAAATGCCAAAAATATTTTAACCCTTTTAATCATATAAGAAAAAGAATCAATCTATGCAATGATTTGAATCTTCCCTTACCAAAATCTATAGATACACTACTAAACCATTTAAATAATCTAGAAGTAAAGCTTAGTAAAAATCCTTTAATAGGTCTTTGCCATAATGACCTAAATGCTTCAAATATTATTTTAACTGAAGATAATATATATTTTGTAGATTATGAATACTCTTCTATGGGTGATGTATTTTTTGATTTAGCAACAATATCTTGGTTTTTTAATGAAAGATCTAGGAAAAACTTATTAGAACTATATTTTAATGAATGTACTGAACAACATTATGAAAAATTATTAGATTACCTTTTCGTAGTGAAATTTTATAATGCCACTTGGTCATTGCTTAAATCTTCTGATTCTAGTTCTGACTATGATTATTTAGCTGGTGCTAAAATGATATTTAATGATTTGCTCGATTATAACTCTATACGAAATTTTTAATAAAAGAGAGGTTTAAACTGTGATAAAATACTTATTATTTGATTTAGATGGAACAATAACTGATCCTAAAGAAGGTATTACTAAAAGTGTACAATATGCTCTTAGCAAGTTGGGAATTGAAGAAAACTGTGAAAATCTTCTTAAATTTATAGGTCCACCTTTATTAAATTCATTTATGGACTTTTATGACTTTGATAAAGAAAAGGCTGAGCTTGCAATAAAGTATTATAGAGAACGTTATTCTACTATTGGTTTATTTGAAAATAGTGCAATTGAAGGTATTGAAGAAGTTTTATCTAAATTAAAAGAAGCTGGATTTGTACTAGCTATTGCTACTAGTAAGCCAACTCATTTTGCTATTCCTATTTGTGAAAAGTATAATTTAGATAAATATTTTGATTTAATTTTAGGAAGTGAATTAGATGGAACAAGATCAAAAAAATCTGAAGTAATTCTTGAAGTGCTTAATAAGCTAAATGCTATACCTAATGAATCAATTATGATTGGAGACCGCATGCACGATATAATTGGAGCTAAAGAAGCAGGAATTAAAAGTATTGGAGTTACATTTGGATATGCAGAAGATGGAGAATTAGAAGAATCAGGAGCTGACTTCATAGTAGAAAGTTCCTCTGAACTATTATCTTGTATATTTAAATTAATTTAGTATATATTTAAAAATATAAAAGAATTTGTATAAAACAAATTCTCTTATTATCTCATTTTATAACTTTATTCCTTACCAAACACCTTTAAATATCATTACTTATTTCTTCTAACTCATTAATTATTTTGCTGCTTATCTTTTTTAAAATATATTTTAAATTATGCTTTAGAATTTTATATTTAAAATATCGCAAAAAAATAAAGGAAATCTATTTCTAAATCTCCTTTATTATCATATACCATAATGAATTAAATGCTTATTTTGTTTTATTGCAAGATTAATTTTTATAATTAATTTTTCAAGTTCATTTGATTTAAATTGCTTATTTGCAGTAGTAATTATTTTTCTAAATTCTTTTAATGAACCTGGTGGTATAATTGTAGTTCCACAATAATCTAGTCCTAGTGCAGGATGTTTTTTCATATGAAAATAAGTTTTTAAATTTCCCAATTCCTCCAAGTATTCTGTTATCATTTCTTCTATTAAATCATCACTAACAGAAATACAATTATACTTTTCAGGTTCATAATCACTATACAATTTATCATCTTCAAATCTTTCAATGATTCCAAAATCATGTTTTGCCAAATTCCCACCCCTAATAAATTATATTTTCCAAATTATATTCTTAAACTAAACCTTAAAATTTTAACTCCTTATTAAATATATAATCAAACCTCTAAGTATAAATTACATTAATGTTACAAATTATTATTGAAATACATTTTATATTACTATGTATTATTACTCATCAAAAAAGAATAACATTTCTGCTATTCTTTCTCTTACTACTTCTTATTATTACAATTTTTGTCCAAACAATCTTCTAACAAATCACTGATAGCATTTGTTAGTTGACAATTTGAGTTCATAAAATAACAATTAGTCATTTGGTTATTCCAAGCATATAAGAATATTAGAAATAATACTAAATTCATAAATCTTTGTCCATAACACTGTAGTAAATTTAATAATTGACAAGCCAAAAATTCATTTGTTCCTTCTGTATCGCTATTGCTACCGCAATAATTTTCACAAAGTTCTTC
Source organism: Clostridium sp. RTP31139st1_H3_RTP31139_211217 (assembly GCF_040227035.1). Taxonomy (NCBI): domain Bacteria; kingdom Bacillati; phylum Bacillota; class Clostridia; order Eubacteriales; family Clostridiaceae; genus Clostridium; species Clostridium sp. RTP31139st1_H3_RTP31139_211217. Next base: position 42,897 of record NZ_JBCOAB010000018.1, on the reverse strand, counting down.
TAACTCACCATCATTTAAGTCATTTAATATATCGTTTAAATTAGATGTTGATCCAAATGTACTCAATTTTCTTTTCCTCTCAAAAAGTTATCTAACGCTTCATAATACGCTAAAAACATAGAGATTGCTACAATTTTATATAATTTAACCTAAACTCATTACTTATGTATATTCTCCTTCGCTTAAAAACTCCTTTTAGATAAATTTATATTTATTAAATACCTAATCATAATAATATGTGATAAATTAATAAAAAAAATGTCACAACACTAAATAAAGTATTGTAACATTTTTTAACTACATATTAAACTTTTATAGTTCCATGCTTTAATAAATGATTTATTCTCTTAAAATAAGTTATACCTAATGGAATTGCCGCTGCAAGCCAAGCTACTGGATCCGCTAAGCATATTCCTAAAAACTCTATATATCTTGGTAATGTAAATGCTACTACAGCTCTTGCAATAAGCTCATATGCTCCTGCCATCATTGGAACGAATGAATCCCCTATTCCTTGAAGTGCATTTCTATATATAAATATTAATCCAAGAGGTATAAAGAATATTGCTGATATATCAAGCACTTGTTGAGCATATTTTAGTATTTCTGCATCTGGATTACTTATAAACATCATAACAAAATATTTACCAAGGAATATTAATACTGCTCCCGCAATAATACTAGTAATAATAGAAATTTTAGTACATGCCTTTACGCCTTCTCTTATACGATTATACTCCTTAGCACCAAGATTTTGACCACAATACGTAGCCATAGTTACACCAAAAGTAATTGCCGGCTGCATAACAAGTTGAAGTGCTTTCGAAGCTGCAGTATATGAAGCAATAATAGTAGAACCAAATACATTTAATGCTCCTTGTACTGTCATTATACCAATTGCAGTTATTGAAAATTGAAGCGCCATTGGAATTCCTATTTTTAAATGTTTATGATAGTATCTTTTCTTAACTTTAAAATCTTCTTTCTTAAGTCTTAAAATAGTAAATCTCTTATATGTATATATTAGACAAAGTATTGCCGATACACCTTGAGAAATAATTGTTGCATATGCAGCACCTGCAACTCCCATATTAAAGTTAATTATAAATACTAAATCTAAAATTACATTTAATACTGAAGAAACTATTAAGAAATATAACGGTGTTTTACTATCTCCTAATGCTCTTAATATACTTGCAATTAAGTTATATGCAACCGTTGCTACAACTCCTGCATAAATTATTTTTATATATAAATATGCATCACCTATAATATTTTCAGGTGTATTCATTAATTTTAATAAAGGCATAGCTCCTAATAAGCTAACTATTGTAATTACCACTACTGAAATTACAGTTAATGTAATGGCACTTGCAACCGCTTTACGTAAGCCTTTTTCATCTTTAGCTCCAAACCTCTGAGAAACTAATACTGCAAACCCACTAGATAATCCAGTTGCAAATCCATTAACTAAGAATACCATTGAACTAGTTGCTCCAACAGCTGCTAATGCATCTACTCCAACAAATCTACCAACTATTATAGTATCAACCATACTATAAAACTGTTGAAATATATTTCCTATTAATAAAGGTATTGAAAATAGTAAGATTAATTTTGTTGGATTACCTTTAGTCATATCATTTGTCATATTGTTTTTCATCCACTCATCTCCCCCTAACATCTTATTTCACAATTAAATAGAATATCATCTTTATTATACTTTTGCAAAACAAATTTTAAGAGGTAAGACTAGTTTCCTTACCTCTTATATATTATTATTGTTTTACTATACACTTATTTAGATCTCGCTTCTTTAATCCATTTCTATTAGCTTTACTTATCCAAAATCTATTTGCTGCAAGTCTAAATGCAAACCTTGGAAACATACTTGGTGTTGTAAATATATCATCCCCACTTTTATTTTCATTTATATTTTTAGCCAAATTATCTAATGCTAATCCTAAATTAGTATTGGGACCTTTACCCATAGGTACATTCCTTAATCCTCCCATCATTTCTCCAGCCCCTATACCAATTCCTTGTGCCCATTTTATATTCATCTTTTTACACCAACATTTCATTATATTAAGTGCTATTTTATTTTGCTTACCTTCATAAAAGCCGCAGTTGGCAATAACATATACATTAACTCCTTTTAGATTATCTTTAAAATTCTCTTCTAGCATAATCAAAAATTCTAAAACATGAGAAGGTAATGAATCTACATATAATGGAAATGCAAATACTAATGTATCAATAGTATTAATCTCCTTTATAATATCTTCATAATCTACTTTTTTAGATAATTTATATTTAACTATATCTTTGCTTTCAATAAAATCACTTAATATATTTAGAAAATATTCAGAGTTACTTTTAGATACCTTTGGACTACCATCTATCATCATTATTTTCATTACAAAGTACCTCCTATTGTCAATATATTTTTTACAAAAATAGTATCACTAGTTTTAGTATTTAAATTTATGCCATTTCCTTTAACTAATTCTTGAGCCATTTCCTTTTCTTCATGAGATATATTATCACCATAAAAATACACTCTCATATTTATTTGCTTTTTATACCTACTTTTATGGTGAATTTCATTATTTCTTATTGTAAAATAAGGATGTATATATCCTATACTACGATCAAGTATATTTTTAATAAATGGACTATACATTCCATACTTACATTCACTTATTATTATAAGTTCATCACAACTAACAATTTTTTCTCCCATTTTATTATAATCATCTTTTATAACACATTCTCCTGGAGTTTTTATCCAAAAGCCAAAACACCTAATACACTTGTTTATTCTTTTTCCTTTACAAATTATAATATCCTCTTCATTTAAATTCTCTGAAATATTATTAAAATCTTCTTTACTTAAATCATGAATTATTAACTTCATATTTTTTATCCTCACTCTTTTTAATAATAAACTATTTTCGTAATTCCTTACTTACTTCTCCAATAATCTTAATTCCTTCTTTTATTTCATTAAGTGATAATCTAGAAAGTCCTAGCCTTAAAGTATTTTTACAACTATAATCAACTGAAAATATATCGCCCGGAGTAAATATAACTCCCTTTTTATAACACTCATCTAAAAGCTTTCTAGAATCTACTCCTTCTATTCCAATATAAATATGCAATCCGCCTTCACCCCATATAAATGTTGGATTAATGTATTTATTAATACATTCTACAGCAAGCTCATATTTTTCCTTATATACTTTTCTTACTTTTTTAATTTGCCTTTCAAATGATCCTGAACGTAAATATTCATATAATATACCTTGATCTAAAAATGATGTATGAATATTTTTACACCTTTTTACACTTTCTAATATATCAATAACATTTTTATCTGCAAGGATCCATCCTACTCTTATTCCTGGAAATAATATTTTTGAAAAACTCCCAATATAAATAACACCACTTCCCCCATTATCAAGAGCAGCAATTGGAGATACATGCGTACTATTATATAAAAGTTCTTCATTAAATCCATCCTCAATTATAGGAACATTATACTTTTTGAATAAATTATAAACAGAATATCTTTTTTCACCCTTCATTACAATTCCTGTTGGATTATGATATGAAGGAATTAAATATCCGAACTTTATATCATTATTTTTTAAGCTTTCTTCTAATTCATTAAGATCTATTCCATCTTCAGTCATAGGAACTCCTATAACATCTAATCCATGAACTTTCATAATTTTAATAGCTGTATTATGTGTTGGATTTTCGCAAATAATTTTATCACCTTTATTTGTATAAGCAGTTAGAAGCATTTCAAGCCCTTCTGTAAATCCATTAGTAATTATAATATCTTTGCTTGTTGTATCTACTCCCTTTGCCTCCATGTACTTTAAAAAATATTCAATAAGTGGCTTATACCCCTTTGCATATCCATAATTTAATATTTTATGCCCTTCTATTGAAATTCTATTTAGAAATGCTTTTTTAAACTCTTCCATATCAAATAATTCACCATCAGGTGAGATGCTTTTGAAAGATATTAAGTTTTTCTCCCAAGGTATTTCACTTTTTACAATATCTAATTTTTCTGCAAGTTTCCCATAATCATTAGCTCTCTGACTCCAAGCGACTTTCCATCCATCTTCATTTACTGATTTAACCTGCGAAACAAAGGTCCCCCTTCCTTTTACTGTATATAAAATACCTTCCTCTTCAAGATTTTCATATGCAGTTATTACAGAGTTTCTACTAACACCAAGTAATTTAGAAAGCTCCCTGGTAGCAGGGAGCTTTCCATTTGAAACAAGAAGATTACTAGCAATCATGTTCTTTATATAATTTTCTATTTGTACATATAACGGTTCTTCATCATTAAAATCAATTTTAGAAAATATCATTAACTTTCAACTCCTAAAATAGTGAATACTCTATTATCTTATCTAATAGGTCACTAAATTCTAATCCTCGCACCTTTGCACTTTTAGGAATAAGACTTTGAGTTGTCATTCCTGGAAGAGTATTTACTTCTAATAAATAAGGTACTTCATCTCTTATTATCATATCAATTCGTGCATAACTATTGCAACCCAAAATATCCCAAACTTTCTTTGATATATTATTAATTTTCTCTTGTAGCTTTTCTTCTAGTAAAACTACTTCTTCTTTTGCTCCATTTTCCTCATATTTAGATTTATAATCAAAGAATTCACCATTTTGTGATTTTATCATAACCGTAGGAAAAACTTCTCCATTTAATACAAATGAAGTTATCTCTTCGCCATTTATATACTCTTCTATCATTACTTCATTATCATACTTTAATCCTTCTCTTACTGCTTCTTCTACTTCATTTTCATTTCTAATAAAGAAAGTAGCAACACTTGAACCACCTTTATTAGGTTTAATAAATACAGGATACTGTAATTCTTTTATTTTTTTATAATCTATTTCTTCAACAGATTTAACTATAATCCATTTTGCAGTATCAACATCAACAGTTTTTACTAGACTTTTAGTTAATCCTTTATTCATACATATAGCACTTGGCAACACCTTACATCCACTATATGGTATTCCCATAGTTTCAAGAGCACCTTGGATAGTTCCATCTTCTCCAAATTTTCCATGTAGAGCAATAAAAGCAAAATCAATTCCCTTTATTTTTTCTATAACCTCTTGCTTTGAATTTATTGTTATAGGAATTATTTTTTCATATTTATCTTTATTTAAATGTTTTATTACTTGTTCCCCTGATTTCAAACTTATTTCTCTTTCTGATGATACTCCACCCATTATTACCCCAATTTTCATCAATATCACTCCTAATTTTTAATCTTTACTTTATTTTATTAATTATATATAAAATAAAAAAGCACCACATTAACACTAAATTCATTAACCTGTGGTACTTTTTTATGATTATATTCAACTTTCAACTATGATAATTATGCTATTTTCATTTTCTGAATTTTCAAATCTGCTTTCTTCATATAATTAACAGCTATAAATACTGTTACCAATTCACTTGCTGGAACAGTTAACCATATTCCAATATCCCCCAAAATTATAGGTAGAATTATTATAAATATTAATATTAAAATTACTCCTCTTAATACGGATATAATAGCTGATGTCTTTGCATCCTCAAGTGCTGTAAAGTAAGCTGATGTCAAAATATTTAACCCATTAAAAACAAAAGCAACAGAATATAATTTAGTAGCTTCTGCAGTAATTCTAATTAATTCCGCATCACCTTTACTAAACATTTTAATAAGAGTTTCTCCTCCAAATATCATAAGTATAGTACTTGAAATTCCAATTATGATTATTGTTGATATTGCTATTTTTAAAATTTTATTTATTCGATCTTTATTATTTGCACCATAATTAAAACTAATTATAGGGCTAATCCCATTACATATTCCTGAAAATATAGCTATGACTAAAGAAGCTATATAGAGAATTATTGAAAAAGCAGATACACCCATTTCTCCAATTCTAATCATTAATACAATATTAAATATAAAAGTTGAAAAAGCAACTGCAAACTGTGTTATACCTTCTGATGATCCATTATAAAATATTCTTACTATTTTCTTAAAATCAAATTCAACTTTGCAAAATTTTAATATAGAGTCCTTTTTTAAATAGTGACTTAAAGCAAATAAAAATCCAATTGTAAATGCAATTCCTGATGCTATGCCTGCACCAACTAATCCTAAACCAAACTTCACTATAAATATATAATCTAATAGTATATTTAGTAGTGAACTAATAATATCTGCTATCATAGCATGATTTGGTTTTCCCATAACTCTAAGTCCACTACTTAAATAAGAACTCCCTACAAATGTAGTCAAAAATAAACATAATGCTCGTAAATATTGTACAACTAATGGCACCAAATCATCACTAGCCCCCAAAATTTTTGCTATAGTCGGTGCAAAAATAATGGTAAACACCGATAAAAATAATGTTATCACTGTTAGTGTGTAAAATGCTAAGCTAAAAGTCTTTCTTGCTTCTTTTTTATTTTCTTTACCAAGCTCAATACTAGTAATAGTCCCTCCCCCAATAGCAACCATTATCCCAATTGCCATTGCTACTCCGAAGAACGGCATTGCTATATTAACTGCTGACAATCCTTTAGAACCTACTACATTTCCAACAAATATGCCATCTACAACTATATATACTGAAAATACTATCATAGCAATAACTGATGGTATTGAATATTTTACAAATAGCTTCCCTATATTTTCTTTTCCTAATGATAAATCCATAGTACTCACTTCCTTTCCTAAAAAATAATAAACCTTAGAGTAACTCCAAGGTCAATATATTTTTATTTAATAGGAATCCATATTTCAATGTAATCAGTAGTTTTATCATTCTTATTTTCAAAAGTTATAAATCTTGCTACACTATCGCCTATAATTTCTATATTATTACCATCTATATATTTTTTAAGATACATTATACTTTCCTCTGTAATATCAATATTAATTTTAAATATACTATGAATACATTTATCATATTTGAAACATTTATAATCTATCAAGTTTCCTATATAGTCACTCTTATAAACTATTCCGCTAATAGCATAAACTATATTATTTTCAACTTTATTTATCTTAAAAAACTCCTTTTTTATTACAGATGAAAATGTAACTTCATTTAAGTATTCATAACTATTAAACTTATCCATTATCTTATAAGTCTTTAAATCCATTCCATCTGCTAGTTCTTCATAGAATATAATAGGTGAATTAACAATTTCTATTTTATTTAATAATTTTATAGTCTTCTCTATATCATATTTAAAGTTACTAACAGTTTTCTTTAACTTTTTTAGCTCTAAAATTTTATTATCTATATCAGACTCTTTATCTTGAAGAACTTTTTTTAATTGTTCAAGAGTACAGTTATTAATAATATCTTTAATTTCTTTTATAGATATATTAATTTCTCTAAAAGCAATAACATAGCTTAATTTAATAATATCTTCTATTGTATAATAACGATAACCATTTTTCCCTATGATTGAAGGCTTTAAAATATTATCTTTATCATAATATCTTAATGTATCTCTTGAAACTCCTAAATATTCTGATACTTCCCCTATTAAAAATCTATTTTTCACTTCTTTATTTCTCCATCTTGTTTATTTATTATAACTCTTAAAATTTATACTAATATATTAATTTATTATTGTCTATTTTTAAAACATCTCTTCTCATATATAATTTAAATTCACCTTAACACATTCAAAAATCAAAATAAATTATAAATAGCAATTACCATCATAAAATTATTCTCTACTTTATTTATAATAAAAGTGTTTTTGGAAAAATATACTTAATATATATTGACTTACTTTTCTTTTTATTAGATAATAATAATTATTAGTTAATAATAAAATTATAGGAGGATATTTATGAGTAATATAATTAATGGGTCTTGGAATGATTTTAGAGAGTTGATTTTAGTTGATAAAGTTGAAGTTTGTCCTACAATAATTTCTTTTTATTTTAAAGCAAAAGATGGTGGTAAACTTGTTAAACCAAAAGCAGGACAATTTTTACCCTTTAAAATAAAAACAGATAATCCTAAATATAAAGATATAATGAGAACTTATAGTCTTTCAATGTTTCCTAATGATGATACCTATAGAATAAGTGTAAAGAAAATTGATGGTGGTTTAATCAGTACTTATTTACATGAGAATCTTAATATAGGTGATTCTATTGAAGCTATGATCCCAATGGGTGTATTTACTGTAAAAGATAAAAAGAATGATATTGTTTTAATTTCTGGTGGAATAGGTGTTACCCCTCTTTTAGCAATGCTATATGAAGAATCTTCAACTAGGAATAATATTCATTTTATTCAAGCCGTTCAAAACTCTAGTTTGCATCCATTTAAGAATGATATAGAATCTATTGCTAAAATTAAAGGTATTAAAAATACTGTATTTTATTCAAACCCTTTAGATAGTGACAAAGAAGGAATAGATTATAACTTTACTGGATATGTTAATAAGAATTATTTAAAAGATAATGTTAACTTAGATTCAGATTTCTATCTTTGCGGTCCTCCTGTATTCATGAAGGCTGTAGAAAGTACTTTGCTTGAACTGGGAGTAGATAGTTCTAAAATTAACTATGAGCTTTTTAGCAAATAATTATTAGAGTTATAGCCTCTAAAGGAGACTATAACTCTTTATTCATAATGTAGCTTTACTGCATTAATATTCTTTTCATAACATTTTTTACATAAGACAATTAACTCATCATTACTACTATTAACATTATTTTCATATACACCGAGGTTGGCTATGTTACCACATTCTTCACATTTATACTTGGCTTTTTCTAATGCATCTTGACGTTTTAAATTCCAATCTTCTTCATGTATATTATTAACTTCTTTATTATTATTTTTACTATTTCTATAAATAAATATATTGTTTCCTTCACTAAAGGCTTCTTTTATTTTACCTACAATAGATTTTCTAAAACTAAATAATTCACCCTTCTCTTTACCTCTTATTTTTTTATAATCCCTTACTATTCTTATACTTATAATTTTTATTAAGTAAATTCCTAATAATATATAAATTAAATTAAACATAAACATCACCATTTTTTATCTTTGACCATTTATAAAAATTTATTCATTTATCCTTTCACTTTATATTCAGTAAAATGAAGGATTAATTTAATTTTATTCATCATTTATTAAACTTTTTCACTATTTTTCTAAAAAAAATTCCCATTTTCCTTATAAAATCATATTGTATGATTTTATTTTATATGGTAAAATTTATTTAAAATGCAATTTTTTTAAAAAAATAATTCATTTTTTCCAAAAAATAAGGGGGCTAATATGAAAAAAAAATTAGGTTTAACAACAAAAATTTTTATTGGACTGATACTTGGAGCAATTTGCGGTATAATTCTTTATGGTATAGTTCCACCTGGAATAATAAGAGATGATATACTAATTAATGGTGTTTTTAAAGTCATAGGAAAAGGATTCTTAAGAGCAATGCAGATGTTAGTTGTGCCACTGGTATTTTGCTCTTTAGTTTGTGGAAGTATGGCAATAGGAGATACTAAAAAATTAGGACGTGTCGGTGTAAAAACTATAGTTTTTTATCTTGTTACAACTGCTATTGCTATTAGTTTAGCTATAGGTGTAGGTAAATTAATTAATCCTGGAATAGGCCTTGATATGAGCAATATTGAAATTGCTGAAACTACAGTAAGTGAAGCAACTTCTGTATCAGATGTTCTTTTAGATATAATTCCAACAAATCCGATTTCGGCATTAGCAAATGGAAATATGTTGCAAATTATATTCTTTTCAATTCTAGTTGGAATCATACTTGCTATGCTTAATGAAAAGGCTAAAACTGTTGCAAATTTCTTTAGTGAATTTAACGAAATAATGATGAAAATGACTATGATAGTGATGAAAGCTGCTCCAGTTGGAGTATTTTGTTTAATAGCTACAACATTCTCTAACATTGGTTGGAGTGCCTTTGCTCCAATGCTAAAATATATATTTGCAGTAATGTTAGCATTAGTATTACAATGCTTAATAACTTATATGTCAATGTTAAAGGTGTTTACAAAATTAAATCCTTTAACATTCTTAAAAAAGTTTTTCCCTGTAATGAGTTTTGCTTTTTCTACATCATCTTCTAATGCAACTATACCTCTTAGCATCGAAACTCTTGATAATGAAATGGGGGTTTCTGAAAAGATATCATCTTTTACAGTTCCATTAGGTGCTACAATAAATATGGATGGTACTGCAATAATGCAAGGGGTCGCAGTTGTATTTATATCTCAAGCTTTTGGAATTGAACTTGGTTTAAATGCTTATCTTACAGTTATATTAACAGCAACACTAGCTTCTATAGGAACTGCAGGAGTACCAGGAGTTGGACTTATTACATTATCAATGGTTCTTAATTCAGTAGGACTTCCTGTAGAAGGTATAGGAATAATCATGGGAATTGATAGAATTCTTGATATGACAAGAACTGCTGTTAATGTTACAGGAGATGCTATTTGTACTACTATTGTTGCAAAACAAGAAGGTGAATTTAATGAAGAGACCTTCTATTCAGATGTAATTGAACTTAATAAAGCAATTTAATATAAAAATAATTACCCACTTGATATAAATTAAAGTGGGTAATTATTTTATAACTATTAATTTAAGTTTGGAAAGTTAAATATATTTTCAATTCCTCTTTTTTCTTTAGGGTTATCTCCATGAATTAACTTTTTCTCCTCTTCTTCACAAATTATAACTCCATCAATTAAACCTTCACTATTTTTATTGTTAATATCATTTTTATTATTCATAAAAATACACCTCTTATAATCTTATTATGTTATTATTATTCCTATATGCTTCTTATTTATAAATTAACAATAAAAAAACTTCTATATTTACTCTATATTAAATTAGAGTAATATATAGAAGCTTAAATTATCTACTAAAACTGTCTTACTATTTTCAATGCAAAAACTGTAGAAATTCTTCTTTTTAGCTTTTCATTCAAAGCTAACTCTATTATTCTATTATCATTCATTTCAAATGTAAAAATGTTTAACCCACTAACTTTAGAATTATAATAAGAAACTTTATTTTTATTATTGGTATTATTAGTACTTTCATAAACTTTTCTTACATCTTCCATTGAAATATTAGCAACTATTTTTCTTTTACTTTCATTATAAATTTTAGTTACAGTAATAGTTTTATTATACAACTCATACTCATATTCAACATAACTTAAATAACTTAAAATAAAAGCTCCTATAGCTAATAATAACATAACAATTGCAATAACTAATGATGATAATAAAAAGAATGCTGATAATACTACTAATATCATAGCTAATCCTTGTAATATCTTAACTCTTCCTTTTCCCTTATCACATTCAATTAATTGCTCAAAAATTTCATCCATATTTCTCCTCCCATTATCCCTAAGTAATATACCATAATTTAATTATATCAAATTTATCACTACATTAATACTTAATATAGATATAATATTAATAACTATTATAGTCCTTTATAATAATTAATTAATTCCTCTTTAGTATTAATTCCCATATTTTGTGGTATTGTTAATTCATTAATATCTTTTCCTTTAAGCTTACCATCTACTATATACTCTTTTTCCAAAAACTTTTGTCCCCATGTTGCTATCTTATCTATTTCAGGTGTATCAACATTTAATATCTCTGCAAATGATTTTAAAATACATAAACCAAATTTTATATCTTCAATAAAATATCTTGAAGATTTATCTGGAATATATCCCCCATCTATTTTAACCATAGGAGAATCAATTCCTATAAATCCAGGAGCTGTATTTATCTTTTCACTTAATTCTTCTGCAGTATTTATATTATATCTTGACTTTATTTTTTCAATATCCCTAGGATCAAAATCACCATTTTCGTTAAATGCATTAAAAATTGCTTCTAACTCCTCATCTAATTTTAATAACTCTGTAGATGCTAAAGTTCCCCACTCCTCATAAAAATATGGATTTCTTTCATAAATATGTTCTCCCTCAACATAATCATGGAATAATTCATATAATCTTGAAGGATGCATAGTAGGATTAGAAGGTGATAATGTTATTGCTAAATATGAATTTAACGGAATACATGGAATATCTATAAAATTACTCATATCTTTAGCAACCTTTTCAGAATATTCTCCTGGTATAACTCTAATTTTCATAAATGGATTTTTTTGCTTTAACAAAACACTTTCGCCATACTTTTCAAGTCTAATAATGGACGGTACTCTTTGAGTTCCAAAGAATATACATCCTTTATCTAAAAGCTTATCTATTAAATACTCTTTTCCACCAAAGCCTGGAATTGCACCAACAACTGCGCCTTTCTTTAAATAAGGAAGTATTGATTCTATTGTCTTTTCCATCATAAATGAAGGATATGTAATTAATATGTAGTCAGCATTACTAACAGCCTCCTCATAACTACTTGTTATACAATGTAAAGTTATATGATGTGTTATATTTTTTTCCTCTTCAATTAAAGCAATAGTATCATTAAATGCTTCTGGTTTAGAAGTATGCAACCAAACCTTATTTTCATGTTTCATTGAAATATATGCAGCTAAATATGTTCCTATATTTCCTGCACCTATAATACAAATATTCATTTTTATCCTCCTACTTTTATTTATCTTAAGTCTTTTATAATTATATATTATCATCTTTTACATTAATAACTTGTATATTTTCTGTAAACTTTTACTTGTTAATTATAATAAAATATAATAATATCCAATATTGGCGTTATATAATTTCACATACAATCATTTTATACTATCACATAATAATATTTTAATTAATTATAATTTATATTTATTATTTAAAATCACACAAGGTAGAAAAAACTCATATCTTGTAATATAACAATAAATATAGGTATATTATATGACTTTATCAACTATACATTTCATTTATATATTTTTTACAATTTTAATACTAATATCGATTTTCAGAAAAAAGGACATAACTATAGTTTGTGTCTTTGGTGTTTTATCAATAGCTCTATATAGCAGTAAATCTATACCACTATCTATAATTTCCGTGTTTAATGGATTCTTATATGCTATAACAGAATTATTGCCTATTATTTTAATAATATCTATCATTACTGCTTTTAGTAAATTATTATCTGTAACTGGCATAAACGAAGCCATAGTATCACCATTATCAAAACTAATAAAAAATAAATATATAGCTTATTGGGTTATTGGAATAACAATGATGATTATTTCTTGGTTTTTCTGGCCTTCTCCTGCTGTTGCATTAATCGGTGCAGTTTTAATTCCAGTTGCAAAAAAAGTTGGACTCCCAAAGCTATCTGCTGCAATGGCTATGAATCTATTTGGACATGGAATAGCATTATCAAGTGATATTATAATTCAAGGCGCCTCTAAATTAACTGCTAACGCTGCTAATATTAGTATTAGCTCTCTTAATTCAACTCTTATTCCCCTAGAAATAGTAATGGGAATTACCACCACTGTAATCGCTTTTTTTATAGTTTTGAAAGATATCAAAAAAAATACTGTTTCTCAAGGTTATTCTGAACAAACAACACAAGAATTTAGTAAATCGGCTTCAAATATAATCAAGCTATCCAAAAAGCAAAAAAACTTATACGCTTTATTAGTTTTTGCCGGATATCTTTTAGATATTATATTAATGATAGTATTTTCTTTAACTGGAGGCGATGCAACCGCTTTAGTCGGCGGTACTACCTTATTTTTGTTGATTATAATTTTTCTTGGAAACTATAAATTTAATAACATGAAAGAAATAACTCCATATATTGTAGATGGTTTTCAATTTGCTTTTAAGGTATTTGGTGCTGTTATCCCAGTAGCAACATTTTTCTATCTTGGTGGAAATGGCTTTGAATCAATTATAGGAGATATATTGCCTGCCAATTCTAATGGTATTATTAACGACCTTGGAATTGCACTTTCTAATGCAGTACCATTAAATAAAGCAATTGCAACAGCAACTGTTTCTAGTGTAGGTCTACTTACCGGTCTTGATGGATCTGGCTTTTCCGGTCTTTCATTAGTAGGTTCATCTGCAATGCTTTTCTCTCAATCAATGTCAATAAATATTTCTGCCTTAGCGTCAATAGGACAAATATGTACAATTTGGATTGGAGGAGGCACATTAATCCCATGGGCATTAATCCCAGTAGCTGCAATCTGTGATGTTTCCCCTTTTGATTTGGCTCGAAAAAATTTATTGCCTGTATCCATCGGACTAATTGTAACAATAATTTTTGCTATAATATTTTTTGTATAAAACTTAATACTTTATCACATGGTTGTATGATTTTTGTACAACCTTTTTCATTATATTAAACCATTTTTTTCTAATTATGTTTTATTATTAAATAACTTTTGTTAAAATTTACTTAACAATTATTGCAATTAATTATTTTATACTTTATAATAAGTTATAAATTACTGTTTTATATTTTTATTTCAAACTTTTTTAACAGTAGTTAATTCTATTTTATGTTTAGGGGGATATTATGAAACTAGAAGTGAAAAATATACGAAAAAGCTTTTCTGGAAATGAAGTACTTCACGGAATTTCTTTTTCTGTTGAAAGTGGTAAGGCATTAGGTCTATTAGGTAGAAATGGTGCTGGTAAAACAACAACTATCAGAATATTGATGGACGTATTTAAATGTGATTCTGGTGAAATATTAATTGATGGTAAACCTTTTATACCTAAAAATCATCAAATTGGATATTTACCAGAAGAAAGGGGGCTGTATCCTAAAAAGAAAGTTACAGAACAAATCATATACCTTGCTTCATTAAGAGGTATAAGTAAAAAAGAAGCTAAAGAAAATACTTTAAAATGGCTTAAAAGACTAGGTATTGAGGAATATGCAAATAGGAAGCTAGACACTTTATCAAAGGGTAATCAACAAAAAGTTCAATTAGCTCAAACTTTAGTTTGTAATCCTGAAATTATAGTTTTAGATGAACCTTTTAGTGGGCTTGATCCTGTAAATGCTCAAATTCTTAAAGATGTAGTAAATGAGTTAATTCAAAATAATAAAATTGTTATTTTTTCTAGCCATCAAATGAGCTATGTAGAAGAATTTTGTGAAGACATAGCTATAATTAATAAAGGTAATATTGCATTAAGCGGTAATTTAAAAGATATAAAAAAGGATTTTGGAAAAAATAGACTTATATTAAGTGCAAGTAACTATTCTCTAGAAGAACTAAAAAAAATATTTGAAGAACAACTTACTAATTTAGTTAGTATTTACGAAGTAAAAAAAGATTTTTTAGTATTAGAACTTTGTGAAAATACTACTAAAAATAACTTATTAAAACATATTTTAACTACTAATATTGATATTGAAAAATTTGCAATATATGAACCTACATTAACTGATATTTTTGTATTAAAGGCTGGTGATGAATAATGAAACAATTTTTAAATGTATTAAGCTTTGAATTAAGTAACTATTTTAAAAACAAGGGATATATGATTACTACAATTCTTTTTTCTATATTATTGATAATAGGATTATCTTTACCTTCATTTTTTAATATGTCTAAACTTATTCCTCAATTAGACCAAAACTCTACAGAAAGTATTGAGTCTGTAGAAGAAATCTCTGAAGAAGATAAAAAAAGCTTTGTAATAATAGATAATAATAATATTTTTGAAAATTTAGATATTCTTGAATCAGCTTTCTTAAACTCTAAATGGACAAAGGTTACTAGTTTAGATGAAGCCGAAGAATTAATTAAATTAGAAAATGTAGAAGCTGGTTTTTCAGTTGATAGCTTAACTAAATATTCATATTTAGTTAATAATTCAGGATTTACAGATACAAACCAAATGATTTTTGAAAATCTATTATCAAGCTTAGGCCAACAAGTTTATGCAAATGAACATAACTTAAATATAAATGATTTACAATCTGTCATACATCCCTCATTTGATTCTGATGTTACTATCCTTGGAAAAGACAGTGCTAATAACTTCTTTTATGTATACATCTTTATTTTTGCAATGTATATGATGATTTTATTATATGGACAACTTATTGCAGTTGCTGTAACATCTGAAAAAAGCAATAGAGCCATTGAAGTCTTAGTTACAAGTGCAAATAGCAATAGCCTTATTTTTGGTAAAGTAATAGCTGCAGCTTTAGCTAGTTTTATTCAAGTTGGAGTAATTCTTGCTTCTGGAATGATAACTTATTCCCTAAATAGTAAAGCATGGAACGGCCTTTTAGATGGCATATTTAAAATTCCATCAAATATATTATTAACTTTTATTATATTTGGTGGTTTAGGATACTTCTTCTATTCATTTATATTTGGAGCTTTAGGAGCATTAGTTTCTAAAACAGAAGATATAAGTTCTAGTATTGGACCTATAACAATGATTTTCGTTATTGTATTCTTTATAAGTATGTTTGGATTATCAAATAGTGATAGCTTACTTATCAAAATTGCATCATTTATTCCTTTTAGTTCTTCAATGACCATGCTAATAAGAGTTGCAATGGGAACTGTATCTAATTTTGAAATTGTAATTTCATTTATTATTTTACTAGCTTCAACTATCTTAACAGCTCTTGCATCTGCTAAGATTTATAGATTAGGTACTTTAATGTATGGTAATCCAATTAAGCTTAGAAATGCTTTAAAATGGTTTAAAAAAGAAAAAATTTCTTAAAATATAAGGAGCATGATTAATTTACATGCTCCTTAATAATAAAACTTACTAATTAAATAGACCCTTTATTTTATCAATTAATGACTTATCACTTTTATCTGATTTATTCTCTGTATTCTTAGTGCTTGAATCATCTGTTGTCTTATCAATATCTGAACTTTCAATAGCATCACTTCTCATTATAAATTTAACAGATCCTTTCATATCACTTGTTAATCCTGAATAAACACCATAATCCTTTGCCATTTGCACTAATTCATCCTTTGCTTGACTAAATCCATCGATACTATCTAAAGCTTCACTTCCTAAATCATTGATTTTGTCTAATCCCTCATTCTTTAGCTTATCAACACCTTCATATAATGATTGTGTTCCACTTTTTAATTGTTCTGTTCCATTTAAAATCTTTTCTGAGTTATTTTTTAATGTTCCTGTACCTTCTGCTAATGTCTTACCTCCAGTTGCTAAGGCACTTACCCCTTGACTTAATGTTTTTCCTCCACTAACTAACTCCTTTGTTCCATCATACAGTGCACCTAATGCTGAATCTATCTTCTTTGAATTTGTATTTAATTCATTAGCTCCATTTGATAATTGATTACTTCCTATTGCTAAATCACTTACTCCATCAGCTAACGTCTTACCTCCACTTGATAATTGATTTGTTCCATCATATATTGATCCTATTCCGGAATTTATCAACTTTGAATTGGTGCTTAATTCATTAGCTCCATCTAACAATGTATTACTTCCTTCACTTAAAGCTGTTGTACCATCTAATAAAACTCCTGTACCTGCCGCTAATTTTTGACTTCCATTAGATAAATCTCCCATGGCAGAATTTATAAGTTTAGAATTATCATTTAATGAATTAGCCCCATTTAACAATGTATTGCTTCCACTCTTTAAATTACCTACACCACTTTGCAAGCTTGATGTTCCTGCTAATAAAGACTTACTACCATCATATGCTGAGCTTATTCCATTACTTATAGCTTGTGCTGCTGCATTTAAAGAATCCCCATTTGATGATAATTGCGATAATCCAACTTTAACTTCTGCAGATCCACTAGCTAAATTTCTTAAACCATTTTCTAGCTCATTTGCTCCACTTGCTCCTGATTGAAGTGCAGAAGATAAATTTGTTAATCCTTCGGTTTGACCATCTGCAATTGCTTTAATTTTAGCGCTATATTCTCTAAGCTCTTTTGATTGAGTAGGATCTATTTTTTCAATTGATGTAGCCATTGTATAAATCGACTCTGCAATTTGCTTTAAGCTACTTGTAGTATCTTGAAGCTTTCCAATTCCATCTCCAGCTCCTTGCAATCCATTATTTAATTCTGTCATACCACTTAATGCAGATGATATACCACTATCTATTGAATCATAATTTTCATTTAAACTACTTACGCCTCCTACATACTCATTAACTTTAGAAGTAAATTCTTCTTGTGAAGACTTTAAAGTTCCAAGTCCACTACTCAATTCTGTAGCACCTTCATTTAAACTTTTTGATCCCTCTTCTAAATTAGATACTCCTTCATCTAAATTTTTAGCTCCATCAGCTAAACTTGATACTCCCAAATCAAATTCTGTGTATTTTCCTTGTAATTCACTTACACCTGAATTTAATGCAACTGCTCCATTATTCAATGTTGGTACACTATCATTTAATGTATTAATCCCCTCATTTAAAGCACTTGCACCTGTTGCTAATGATGATATTCCAGCATCAAATTGTGTATATTTATCCTTTAACTCACCTGCTCCACTATTTAATGTATTAACTCCACTTAATAATGTTGGTACACTACCACTTAAAGTATTAATTCCACTATTTAAAGTGCTTGCACCACTTGCTAATGATGATACTCCTTCATCAAATTTATCATAATTCTCTTTAATTTGACCTGCTCCACTATTTAATGAATTTACTCCACTTAGTAATGTTGGAACACTTCCATTTAAAGTATTTAATCCATTTCTAAGTTCAATAGCTCCACTATTTAATGTTCCTACTCCTGCATTAAATATAGAATAATTACTTGCTAATTCTGTTTGTCCATCTAATAATTCCTTAGATCCACTTAATAAATCTTCTCCACCTTTTTGTAGATCATTTAATGATGTCCTTAAATCATCCAAACTATCAATACCTTCAATTTCATCTATATCTTCACTTGATGTAGTAGCTAAAACCATTATCGCTGGTATCTCAAAATTATTAGTTTCACCTGTAATTTCAAATGAATCAGATAAATCAATACTACTGCTACCTAATAAGTCATCTAATACATCTCCCAAATCTAAAGATTCTTTTAATCCTGGTATTGTTACAAATGTTACTAAGGAATTATTCCCATCATTAATAACCTTACCAGAACTAACTTCCACATTACTAAAGTTACTATTAGATAAAGTAAGTTCTGCTGCAGTTAACAATGGTAAATAAATATTTCTCTTTTCATTATTTATAAATACTGTCTTACTTTGATTATTAGTTATATTAACAGAAATCTTAAACTTACCACTTTCCCCCAAAACCTCATTTGGATCAACCTTCTTACCATTAAACTCATAATTAACTGATATTGTTATTGGTAATTGATTATTACTTTTACCCTGATAATAAAGTTCATTAGAATCAATATTCCAACTTAATTCATCTCCATTTTTAGTTGGTTCTTCATCACCTTTTACATTCTTAACATCACTTAATGTAGACTTATCTGTAAATTGCCCTAAATTTTCACTTCCTTTAATCCAATCACTAACAATTTGCTCTGTCGGATTTCCATTTTCATCTAATATAACATAAACAGTTTCATCCTTTTTTATATCTTGAGCGAAAACTACTGAATTTGATGTAACTGTTATTAATGCAACTAAACATGCTAATTTTTTTGATAACCCTTTTCTCATATCTCTTTTCCCCCTTCAACACACTCTACAAAAGACTTACTTGTCTTAACTATTAATTTTTCACAAAGCAATAATATTCCTGGCAATATAAATAGAATTACAACCATACTTATAATTGCGCCCCTAGCCATTAATGTACATAATGAGCTTATCATTTCCATATCTGATATAATTCCAACCCCTGCTGTTGCCCCAAAGAAAGTTAAAGCACTAGTTACAATTGATCTTGATGAACTTTGAAGTGCTATTGTCATTGCTTTTTTCTTATCCGAATTTAATGCTAACTCTTCTTTAAATCTAGAAGTTAATAATATCGCATAATCTACAGTTGCTCCTAATTGAATAGTTCCTATGACTATTGATGATATAAATGGAATGCTTGTACCCATATAGAACGGAATACCCAAATTTATAAAAATAGCTAATTCAATTGCTAAAACTAATAATATAGGTATTATTGCTGATTTAAACACAAATAGTATTATTACAAATATAGCTAAAATTGATGCTACACTAACCCGATTAAAATCACTATCTGCTATTGTAATCAAATCTTCTGTTAATGGCGCCTCACCACCAACTAATCCATCTTTATCATACTTTTTAACAATATTGTTTATTTCCTTTAATTGAACTTCTACCTCATCAGATGCTGCCTTATACTCTGAATTAAGCATTATTTCTTCATATCCACCATTTTTTATTTTCTCTAACAAATCACTTGGTATGAAACTTTGAGGAATTCTAGGCCCTAGTAAATCTTCTAAACCTACTACTGAAGTAACCCCATCAACACCTTTTAACTCATCAATCATTGCATCAACCTTATATGCTTCTAAATCATCTCTTACTAAAATTATGTTAGTAGACATCATGTTATATTCTGACTTTAATTTATTATTAGCTACAATAGAAGGTAAATCCTTTGGAAGTGATTCATCTAGGTTATAATAAACCTCCGTATTATTATTTCCTATAATAGCTGGTATCAAGATAATTGCACCAATAATTACAAGAATCTTGTGATGCTTTATCACAAAGGCAGAACTTTTTTCAAACTTAGGTAATAAAGTCTTGTGTTTATATTTGTGAATAAGCTTATCAAATGTTAATATCATTGCTGGCAATACTGTTATAGTGCATATAACACCAAATACAACACCTTTAGCCATTACAAATCCTATGTCTTTTCCAAAACCTAATTCCATAATGCATAACGCTAGGAATCCAGCGACTGTTGTTAAAGAACTACCTGCAATAGATGCTATAGTTTTTTCTATTGCTACCGCCATAGCTTCAGTCTTATCTGGCTGACTTTTACATTCTTCATCATATCTATTTAGTAAGAAAATTGAATAATCCATCGTTACAGCTAATTGTAATACTGCTGACAATGCCTTTGTTATATAAGAAATTTCACCAAATATAATATTTGATCCCATATTATAAGCTACTGCAATTCCTATACTTAACATAAAAATAATAGGAATTATAAAAGATTCCATAGTTAAGCTTAAAATTATTATTGATAAAATTACTGCTATTAAAATATAAATTGGTGTTTCCTTATCTGCTAAATCCTTTGTATCTTTTATTACTCCCCCTATTCCACTTAAAAAGGCTTGTTTGCCTGTTATACTTCTTATTTCCTTTATTGCTTTTTCAGTACTTTCACTTGCATCAGTGTCTTTTAACTTAACAATCATCAATGTTGAGTCATCTGAAAAAAGCATATCTCTTACTAAAGAAGGTAATATTTCCTTAGGAACAGAAATATCAAGTGCATCATCTATCCAAATTACATCTGATACTCCATCCACATTGGATACTTTTTCTTTAAGCTTAGCTACATCTTTATTTTCCATACCTTCAACTATTAACATAGCTAAAGATCCACAATCAAATTCATCCTTCATAATTTTTTGAGCTTCTCTAGTTTCTAGGTCATCAGGTAAATAACTTAAAATATCATAATTAACTTTTGTATTAAAATAACCTATTGCAGAAGGAATTAATAAAATTATTGCAACTATTAAAATTAAAATTCTGCTTTTGGCTATTGCTCGTGAAATTTTTTTCATAATGTTCCCCCCTCATCATTCTCTGATTTAAACTTTATACCCTATAAACTATTTTTTCAATTTTAGTTTTATTACTCTTTTTCTTAATTTAAAATGATTTATTCCATTTATGATGTTTCACAATAATATTCCTTTAATTTCCTTTCTTTTGCTCGCATTTCAACCTTCATCTTTTGTCACTCGTTTATTTGTCTCATTTCTCATCTTTTAATAAAATTCTGTTAATCAAAAGTTTACATCTTGTTAAACTTTTAAGACAAAAAAACTAATACTAATATTAGTAATTCATTTATGAACCACTAACATTAGTATTAGTTTTAATACATCTATATTCCTATATCTTTATTTTTTTCACTGCATCTCTTGTTACTAAAAGCTTTTCTTCCACATCTTTTATATTACTTCGTGCTATCCCTAAGAATAGCATATCTATGATGGCCAATTGTGAAATTCTTGAAGTCATAGCACCTTCTCTTAATGATTTTTCAACAAAAGGTACATGCAATGTTACATCAGAATATTCTTCTAAGCTATTATTTATACTTGCTTTTGTAATTACAATTAAAGGTATATTATTTTTCTTTGCATTTTCAGCACATAATATTACTTCTTTTGTATCTCCTGAATATGAAATAGCAACTGCAACATCTCCTTCTTCCATCAAAGCTGAAGAAGTAATTTGAAGGTGTGTATCAGAATGAGCAATACACCTTTTATTTATTCTGCTCATCTTATAATATAAATCTAATCCAACTAAATTTGACACCCCTACACTGAAAACATAAATATTTTTAGCTTTACTTAATAAATCAATAGCGTTATCTAATTCACATTCACTTATTAAATTTACAGTTTCATCTATTATTGTATGAATTGATTGCTTAACTCCACTAATAATACTTTTAGTACTTAAATCTCTATCTAAATACTCAAACTCCTCTTTATTTTTACTATTAGATAAACTAATAGATAGTTTTATCTTCATTTCATTTAAACTACTAAAACCTAATTTTTTAGAAAATCTTACTACTGTTGGTGCTGAAGTATTAGTTGCATCCCCTATTTCCTTTGCAGACATCTCAATAATATCATTATTATCATTAAGAAGATAATCAGCTATACGCTTTTCTCTTTCTGTAAAGCTTTCATAGTTTTGTCTTATATACTGCAATAAATTCATATTCTCACGTCCTATTTATTGTTAATAATATTAAAGTAAAATTTTTTACCTCCCTTTATATATTTTAATAAATAAAAATCATTCTGTAAAACAGATGCTACAACATTTGTTCTTCTATCGCTTGATTGATTTACCTTTAAAATTTGCAATTCACCCATATATCTTTTATATTCAATATTATCAATAGTAATATCTCCATATTTTTTATCAATGGTATTCATAGGATTTATAATATCATTATTTAATATTAATCTACTTTCAGCTGCTCTTATAGCATCTCTAGCTTCATCTGTTCTTGCCGAAAATGTTTCACCTAAAATTCTTTCTACAACCTTATCTCTTATCTTAAGCTCAATCTCTAATTCTATTGCTTCTTCATTTAAATCAGCTAAATCCTCAAGCTCTTTTATACTTGGTAAAGAATCGCCTATAAATACTGATTCATTATTTAAAGCAAATAAATGATTTGCCGCTTTCCTTACATCTAATCCCCTATGATCTTCTAATGTTGGTAATCCATCCATAAGAGGACTTCTTTTTCTGTTATTTGATTGAACAAATGCACAAGTTTTAATTCCTCTTTTATTAAGAATTTTATTCTTTTCTAACATACATTCCTCTGAAATACCTGTCCCTTTTCTAGGATAAAAATTATGAAGTGCATCTATATTTTTATAGTCTGGATTATATTTATCTAATTCTAAAAGAAAATCTTCAGTTACAGTTGATGCATTAAGCTGTATTTTAATATTACAATTATTCTTACTCATTCTAGATATCTCTTTTGGAGTATATCCAAAATCTATTCTAATAGTTTTAACCCCATAATTTCTTAATCCTTCTAAGTCCATATTTTCTAACTCCAAAAATTTGAATGTATTTGGAGAAATATCACTTATTATATCCATTTCATAACCTTTAGCTATATTAAAAAATTCATTAACCTCTTTTTTTAATATTTCATAATTTGCTTCTGGTATGTGTAAAGATGTAAATATTCTTGTAAAACCTAATTTTTTTGCTTCACTTAACAATTTTATATTTTCTTCCATAGTGTTATCTAATCCAAAATAAACTGAAATACCTAAACTCATAATAATCCCTCCTAATTTAACTAAGTATAATTTAAGGGTGATATGTTTATCGATATCATATCACCCTTTTAATATAATTCTATTCTACTGGATCTTCAAATCCTAATATACTTGTAAAGAAATATCCTGCTGCATATGATGCTAAAACTCCTATTAAGAATACTAATATTTTTCCATCAGCAATTAATAAAGCTAATGGTAATCCTGAAACACCTAACGCAACAGCACCAACTTTAAATAAAGCCATCACAGCTCCACCTATAGCTGCACCAAGACAAGCCCCTAAGAAAGGTTTACCTAATGGTAATGTTACACCATAAATAAGTGGTTCTCCTATTCCTAAAAAACCTGGTATTAATCCATTTTTCGCCGTTTTCTTTAATCTTTCATTTTTAGTTTTTCTTATAACAGCTAAAGTAGCTCCAACTTGAGCCATACCAGCAGCTGCTAATGCAGGTAATAATATTGTATATCCAACATTCGCAATTAAATCAGCATGAATTGGTGTTAATGCTTGATGCATTCCAGTCATAACAAGAGGTAAGAATAATCCTCCAGATATAGCACCTGATAACACTGAAACTATTGTATTATCAGAAGCTATCGTATTTGAAACTAATATTCCCATAGCATCTGATATTGCTCCACCTACGGGTTGTAATATAAATAAAGCTGCTAAGACTGATATTGTTAATGTTATTAACGGAGTAACAAATAAATCTAAAACATCTGGTATAAATTTTCTACATTGCTTTTCTATAAATACAGCTAATGCAACAACAAGAATAACTGAAATAATTCCTCCACGCCCTGGTGTTAATGCTTTACCAAATAAAGTTATATTAGCTAATGTTGCTGATGATATCACTCCACCTAATGCTCCACCTATCATTGGCATTTGAGAACCAAATTCTTTAGATGCATTTACACCTACTAAAATTGGTAAAATTGAAAATACTGCATTACCTATTAACCCTATTATCTGAGCTGTATTAGTTGTCTTATATGCATCTCCAAAATAAACTCCAGCTATATTATTTACAGCAAGTACTAGTCCACATGCCACGAATAATGGTATTAAAGGAATAAATATATTTCCTAATTTTTTAAGTATATTTTTAAATTTTGTATCATTTTTTTCTTTTAGTTTAGCCTTTGTAGCTTTAACAGCTTCTTCTCCTATAGCTATCTTTACTCCTACTATTTTTTTCACTTCTTCTGTTATCTTATTAACCTTACCTGGTCCATAAATAACTTGTAATTGACCTTTTGCTTCGACCACTCCTAAAGTTCCCTCTGCCTTCTTAATCTCAGCAATCTTAGCCTTTGATAAATCAACTAACTCTAATCTACAACGAGTCATACAATTTTCAACTGCTTTAATATTTTCCTTTCCTCCTACAAGTTCAACCAATTTCTTAGCTATTTCTTGGTTTGTAATAGTTCCTTGCTTTGTCATCTTCTCTCCCCCTATATACTTTAAATAGTTTCCATTGCCTTAGCAATATAACCTTTATTTTGTGACAATTTTTCTTTTGCCTCATTTATGTCTAATCCTGTCAGTATCATTAATATTGACAGTTTAACATCATAATTTGTTTCTTTTAATACTTTTTCTGCTACTTCCCTATCTACCCCTGTAGCTTCACAAACTATTTTTTTTGCTCTTTCAACTAACTTTTTATTTGTAGCTCTAACATCTACCATTAAATTTCCATATACTTTTCCTAGCTTAATCATAGTTCCAGTTGATAGCATGTTTAATACTAACTTTTGTGCAGTTCCAGCTTTCATTCTCGTTGAACCAGTAACTACCTCTGCACCTACTACTGGAGCTATTGATACCTTTGAAACTTTTGCTACTTCTGAATTTGCATTGCACGTTATTGATACTGTTAATGCTCCTATTTTGTTTGCATATTCTAATCCACCGATAACATAAGGTGTTCTTCCTGATGCAGCTAGTCCAACTATTGTATCATTTTCAGTTATATTCTTTGATTTTAAATCTTCAATTGCTAATTCCTTAGAGTCTTCTGCGCCTTCTTTTGCCCTAAATATTGCCTCAGTTCCACCAGCTATAATTCCTTGAACTAATTCTTCAGATACACCATATGTAGGTGGACATTCTGAAGCATCTAATATACCAAGTCTTCCTGATGTTCCAGCTCCTATATAAATCAATCTTCCACCTTTTTGCATTCCACTTACTATTCCATCAATAGCTTCTGCAATTTTCACTAATTCTTTCTCAACTGCTAAAGCAACCTTCTTATCTTCATTATTAATAATCTTTACCATATCTAATGTTGACACCTTATCGATATTTAAAGAACTACTATTTCTACTTTCTGTTGTTAAATTTTCTAATTTTATTGTATTCATATCTTAAATCCTCCCCACTAAACTTGATTACGTTTACATCTTGTACATTTATATTACCACTTTTGAAATTTTATTTCAAGTATTTTGTTATTTTTTATTATTTTATTTCATAGTTACGAAAACATTTGATTTTTCCCAACTAAAAACACCTTAAGATTTAAAAATCTATAAGGTGTTTTCTCACTTTCATTATTCTTATTAATACTGCACATATAATAGCTATATCCCCTTAAAATCAATAACCACATGTGTATAACTTAATTATATTCTAATATTGAGTCCAAATTAATTTTACTTCTTAATGACTTTTTTCTTCCATAAGTTAAAAAATAAGATGAAATAATTGATACTAACGGAACAGATAATATTATGGCTATACTTCCAGATACCCCTTGCATTATCTCTATACCTATTTCATACATATTGATAATTTGATTATGCTTTAGAGCATAAGCATAATTTAAAATTAATGTATTTATTGAGCCTCCAGTAAAAGCTAATATTAATGTATTGGACATAGTTCCCATCATATCTCTTCCAACATTTATTCCTGACTTAAAAAGTTCCACTCTTCCAATATTTTTATTATGGTTATATATTTCTGTAAGTGTTGAAGAAATTGACATGCTTACATCCATAACAGCTCCTAATGATGCAATAAGTATTGCTGAAAATAATATACCTCCAACCTTTAGCTCTGTATTATTTGCTACAAATACTAATTCTTCAACCTCAGAAACATTATAACCAGATATTTTTGCCACATAACCAAAGCCAGCTGCACATATACCAGCTATTATTACCCCTATTATGGTACCTATCATTGCCGAAATTGATTTTTTAGTTATTCCATCTATAAGATACAAAGAAACAATTGTTATTAATATTATTACTATTACCGCTGATAAAAATGGAGAATATCCTTTATATAACATAGGTAAAAACAAGTAAATTATACATATAAACGTAAAAACTAATCCTATTGCTGACTTAAATCCTTTTTTGCCCCCAATAATCCAAAGCATAAGTAAAAATAATCCTACAAATATATAAATAATATTAGATCTATCATAGCTATAAACTGCTGCTGAAGCGTTATCTTCATATTTGCTTATACTTGCAATAACTTTCATTCCAACAGTACAATCTGCCCCATATAAATATCCTGCAAAGCTTGTTCCTTCTATTAATTGCCCTTTTAATTTTCCACTTAATACCTTTAACATTACCTTTTGATAACCAATTCTAGAACCATCCTCTTGGATATTATCTTCTACTATTTCATTAACCACAGCTTTTACATAACTTGTTCCTGAACTATTTACTAACTCTACCCTTTCAATGTTATTAAAAAAGTATAAAAATATAAAAAATATTATTAAAAAACAAAATGTAATAACTTTACTATTTATATTTTTCTTCCTCCTTAATAAACCTGCTACCATGATATTCCTCCATTTAAGTAGAGTTTATCCCAAAATATTTTAAATACTATTTTGATTATTTTGAGATAACCCCCTATTTTTTATTTCACTTTATCTTTTATATTATTTAACAATACTTTTTCTTTTCTTTAATCCTAAAGCAGCTAATCCAACAACAGCTAATGATAAAATACTATAAACTAATACATTAGATAAATCTCCAGTTTTCACAGCTGTATTAGGTTTCTTCGTTGGAGTTGATGTATTATTACTTGATCCATTATTAGTATTTCCACTGCCATTATTATAATTGTCATTATTTCCATTATTAGTATCTGTAGATGAATTCTTAACTATTACTTTAGATTCAAATGTTGCAATTTCTGTTTTTAATGTTGTTAAGGCTTCGTCTATAACTGCTTGGCTTGAATTATCTGAATAACATGCTTCTTTAGCAGTATTAATTGCCACTAATAAACCCTCCTTAGCCTCCTCAGGATATTGACCTTCTTCTGTTCCAATCACAGCATTTTCTACTAACTTTTCTGCAAGAATAATTTCATTTTCTAATTCTGATACATCCCCTCTTAAAACTAATTGATCTATTGCTGCTTTTAAATTACCATAAGCATCTGTAACGATTTCTTCATTTATATTTGACTCTTCTGCAATTTTTTGTGCATTTTGAAGTGTTGCTTCAAAAGCTTCCCAAGTTGATGAAGTATAATTATCCTTTTCTTCAACTTTTGCTTCTGCATCTTCAATTATTTCTACTAAGTTTCCATACTTAACTGATTTTACAAGCGTAACTGTTTCATCAATTTTCTCCATTGTATCTGTTCTATATGTGCTTATTGATAAGCTTACATCATCAATATTAATAGTGCTAAAAGTTGGAGCATATTCTTGCCATCTATTTGCAATATATGCTTGTTGTCTTGCTAAATTATTATAATATTTACTACCTGTAGATGAACCTGCAGTAATATATAATATCCCATCAGGATTAGAAATATTATTACCTCGTACACTTAAATCATTAACAACAGCATCTTTATCTTCTATAGTTGATAAATATGACAAATATTCTTCATCATTTGAAAGTATTCCACTTTTATATTCTTCTTCTGCAATTTCATCAAATTTATCTTCATCCATTAATGATAACCCTTCACTTAATTTACCACCTTTTAATATTTGAGTTCTTGCATAAGCATGATCATGTCCAGTTAATACTATATCAACATTATTTTCTTCAAATATTGGCACTAATTTATATCTTAATTCTGCAATAGCAGGCTCATTTGAATGCTCTGCTGAACCATAAATATCTTGATGTAAAGTAACCACTCTCCAAGTAGCATCTTCATTTACTGCAATTGCTTCCTTCATTAATGCTTCATGTTCAGCAGTATTAGTATTATTAGTATTCAACATAATAAATAATGTGTTACCATACCTATAATAATAATCTCCATTAATTCCACTACCTAAACTACTCATTGCTCCTAATGAACTTGCATTTGGATTATTAAAATGATATGAATAGTTACCACTTACAGCATCATGATTTCCTAAAGATGTAGCAACTGGTAGTGAGCTTAATGCATCAGCACTTAAATACCCAGCATATTCTACTTCATTTCCTGTATATTCTAAGGCTTCTGTTTGATTTGCTTTTTTGTTTCGTGATTGTATTTGATCACCAGCAGATAAAATAAAGCTAGCATTTGGCATTAAACTTAAAGCTTTATTAATTGTATTATTCCAGTTAAAAGTATCATTTCTTGTAGCATTATCCTGACCTTGTTCTGTAGTTTCACCAGTTGCAATATTACCTGCTGATGATCCTATTTGCGGATCCCCTACTAAAATAAAACCAAATTTGTTAGTACTTTGAGTTTTAAATTCTATGGCTTCGCTCCAATTATCATTAGTTCCATAACTATAATAATATTTGGAATTTTCCTCCAATCCCATTACTGTTACTTTATTTGAAACATAACCTGGTACTGCACTACTTTGATTTCCTTCAAAAATTTTTGCATCACTCATATCATAATTTTTACTTACCTTAACAATCGGATTTTCTTCTCCAATTACCGAATACCAAGCAAAATTTAATTGTGTTGCATCAGCTCCTGGTGTTAATGATAGTTGTGTCCAATCTGTTTTTATTATTTCCCATCTTTCGCACCATTCATCCCATGCTTCTCCCTTAGTTGCTTCTGTCCATTTGTCATCATCTGCTGCAAATACATTATAACTGTTTGTTGTAACCACCATCATTGCAACTATTATTGCTGACATTATTTTTTTAGTTCTTTTTATCATTTTAAAATCCCCCTTGTAATTACTTACAAAATGAATTATATATTAACTTTTTTATGAAATATCATTTTTTAACATTTATTAACTTTATATTGCTACTTTTTACATATCTTAAAATTACTTAACTTTTATTTAACTTATAAAAAGCAACTCATTACAATATATTTTTAATAATCCTAAAAATATATTTATAATAAAGTTGCTTTTTATTATTCAATTATTCACTTTTTTATTTTTATATCTGCAATTAATGGATAATGATCTGATGGATAACTTCCATTGTCGTTATATTTTACAATATCTACATCTACAATTTCTAAATCTTCACTTACAAATATATAATCTATATGAAGTCCATTTTCTTTACCTTTAAATTTACTCATAGTAGACTTTTTATACAGTTCCCTTTTAACTTCTTGAACAGCTACAAACCTATCTGTATTATACTCACCAGCCGCAAACTTTTTAATAATTTTACTGTCTGGAGTTGCATTAAAATCTCCCATAACTATCACAGGAAGTTTTTCCTCTTTGCGATTTTTATCAATAAACTGTGACAATTTTTTAAGTCCAAAATCCCTTGCTTGAGGTAAAAAACAATCTAGATGAGTATTATAAACCCTTACTTTATCTCCATTTTCAAGTTCAACCACCGCAGTAGTACATATTCTAGGATATAATGAATACCAAAGCTGACTTCCTACCTTATCTGGACTTTTAGATAACCAAAATGTATTATGCTTGATTATTTTATTTTTATTTTTTACAAATAAATTATTTCTTTCTGAAAAATACTTTTTACTTCTTGCACTTCCTACTATTGTATAACTTTTAAAGTTATCTATTATATCATCAAACATTTTATTTGTTACTTCCTGGACTCCTATAATATCACAATCATATTTATCAATAACTTCATATACTATATGTTTTCTCTTATCCCATCTATTCTTAAAATCTAAAATAAAATCACTTCTTAAGTTAAAGGACATTACTCTCATATCTTAATTCCCTTTCTATATTTTCGCTATTATAATTATACGCCCTATAATATTTTCTTCAAGATATTAACTTTTTATTAATGACTTGTGAAATTATTTACATAATATATAATAATACTATAATAGATTATTATACTAAATTTAACCTAAATATTATAATATATTTTATTTATACAATATAATGGAGGGGTTTATATGGGGAAGAATTTAAACAAAACAAATCTTATTTTAATTCTTATTATTGCAGTTTCTTTAATATCTTCAGTATTTTTAGGACTACAATTAGCAATTTTACTATGTTTATCATTATTATTAATTTATTTAATAATAACAAAAGGGTATTTTATTAAAGTTTATAAGGGTATGAAAGCATATAAATTAGAAGATTATGAAACAGCCTTAGAATGCTATAGGGATGCGGCTATGTCAAACTACTGTAATGGTCCTATAATTTCTAATTATTTAATTTGTGAATTAAAATATGGAAAAGCTTCTTTAGCTAGAGAATATATTAACGAAAACCTAAAACATAAAAATATAAAACCACGTGAATCATTAAATCTTGAAATAACAAAGGCTATAGTTTTATGGAAAACAAATTCTCAAGAAGAAGGTATTACACTATTAAAAAACTTAATAAAAGATAATAAAAATACTTATATTTATGAAACTTTAACATCATTACTTATAGGTTCTGGAAAATTTACTGAGGCTGAAAAATACATAACTGAAGCCATGGATTTCAATTCTGACAATAACATTATTAAATCAAATTATGCAGAAATCTGCTTTAAGCTTGAAAAGTTTGATGAAGCAAAAAAAGAGTTTGATTATTTAATAAAAGAAAATGTTAACTTTATTGAACCTTATTATTATTCTGCTTTAATCGAAAGAAAAAGTGGAAATTGCGATCAAGCATTTGAACTTCTAAGAACTGCAGAAGGATTAAATGAATCTCTTGTTAGTTTAGTTAGTCATAAAGATATTGATCAAGCTCTTAATTCAGTATTAATTAAATCATTTAATCAATAAAAATAAAACTATCTTGGAAATCATTTTTCAAGATAGTTTTATTTTTATATTAAAAGAGTCATAGATTTAAATCTATGACTCTTAAGAAACAATACGATATAATTATCTTCTATTATTTTGTTGTTTCTTAGCTTTTCTACAAGCAGCACATCTTGTTGGTTCATTTTCGAACCCTTTCTCCTTGTAGAATTCTTGTTCTCCTTCAGTGAAAACAAATTCATTTCCGCAGTCTCTGCATGTTAAAGTTTTGTCTGTCATTTATAATTCCTCCATATATGAAAGGTCTAAACAAAAATAACAACAAAATAATAAAATTTGGTTACTGTTTATATACCCTTCTTGTCTTTACATTATAATAGTATACACACCTTTCAAAATTCTATACATTTTTTATTTATATTTATCAGTTTCTACAGGTAACCCCTTTTTACTTAGCTTATCTTCTACTATTTCCTTTATTATAGAATAGAATATTGCAAATAATGGAACTCCAATTATCATTCCTACAAATCCCATGAATTTTGCAGCTACTAATAATGAGAATAATATCCAAAAGGCAGAGATTCCAATAGAATCTCCAAGAATCTTAGGTCCTATTATATTACCATCAATTTGTTGAATAACAATTATTATAACAATAAACCATAATGCTTGTATTGGTGAAACAAAAAGAATTATTATTGCTGCTGGAATCCCACCAATAAATGGTCCAAAGAATGGTATTATATTAGTTACACCAATTATAACTGAAATTAATAATACATATGGCATTTTAAAAATTGTTAATATAATAAATGTTAATACCCCTATGATAGCTGAATCTAAAATTTTCCCACCAATAAACCTACTAAAAGTCGTATTACTTTTAGTTGCTAATTTTAAAACAAATTTTGCTCTTTCTTCTGAAAATAGTGCATAAGTAATTTTTTTACCTAAAGCCATGAACTTTTCTTTATCTATTAAAATATAAATTGATATAATTATACCAATAATTATATTTAAAATGCTTGATGTTGCTCCTACAATAAAATTACCAACTACAGGAAGTAAATTACTCACTATAGTTATAATATAATTAATTGCTTCTCCTAATTTGCTAGTAATTAAATCTACATACTCTGGTTGTAAATTAATATTTCCTACAACTTCATTAGTAAGTTTAGTCACATCATTTAAATATTGCGGTATATTATTTACAAGTCCAACTATACTATCAATTAATTGTGGAAGTACAAATTGAATAAATAAGTAACTTATTATTGTAGCTGTTATATATGTAAATAATATTCCAATTCCCCTTTTACCATTTTTCTTTAAATTTTTAAACCATTTATATGATAAAACATATTCTTCATAAAACTTTAAAATAAAGTTTAATATATAAGCTAATGCCCCTCCTATAATAAATGGTTGTAATGTACCTATGAAATCACTTATAACTAACTTTATCTCATTAATTTGCGATATTCCTAAATATAAAAGAATACTACCACAAATAACCAAAAAAGCATATATTGAAATTGTTGCATATTTATTATTCCAATTAATTTTCATTTCTTATCCTCCCTACTAAAATAGTAATATTATTTTACCATACTTTATTAGCATTATTTATTAATATTTTCTAAATATATTACATAATAATATAATAATTATGTTTAAAAAAACAGTAACATTAAAAATGCTACTGATTTTTTATTATTTACTTATTTCATTTTTATGATGATTATACACATATACAGGTATTCCTAAAAGCATAAGTATGAAGCCCCACATTACTGTTTCAGCACCTGAGCCATATATAGTCCATAATACATATATAAATGCTAATAATGGTAATATAGATTTTTTAATAAATATTTTAAAACTAAATTCTTTATTTTCTTTAAATGTTAACATCATTTCTGCTGAAACACTTAATATATATACAGGTAAATATGAAAGTGTTGCTAATATTGTTATAAATGTAAATGCATCAACCATACCTTTTTGGAAATTCATCACTAATAATATATTAACTAAAACAGATCCAAATATAAGTGAATTTATAGGTGTTCCTGTTTTCTCATTTATCTTTCCAAAAAATTTAGGGAATACACCATCAACCCCAGCAGCATAAGAAACTCTTGCTGTAGCTAATAACCATCCAATAATAGTTCCTAAAATACAAACAACAACTGCAATAGTTAGAATTTTCCCAACTCCGTTTCCTAATGAATTGGTTAATATATCAGTAAGTGGCGCAGTACTATTTGCTAATGTTTTATTATCCATTGCTCCCATACTTGCTATACTTATTGCTAAATATATTACTGACGCAATTATTAAACCATAAATAGTACTTTTTCTTATATTTTTTTCTGGATTTTTAATTTCTCCTGCTGCAACAGTAGCACTTTCTAATCCTATAAATGCCCATAATGTTGATGTTGCAGCTAATGGTACCGTACTTAACCCTTTTCCTTCTGGGAATAAAGGAAGTATATTAACATTATCAAAGTTTAAAAATGCTACAATAATAAAAAGTGCAAAAAATCCGATTTTAAATACAGTTACAAATGATTGAAGCTTTCCAGCAATTTTTACACTTAAAATATTAACTATTGTAAATATCCATAAAATTGCACTAGAAAATATTATTGAAATCATTGGATTGCTTAATGCAGGAATAACTGCTGATGCATAGCTAGTTATTGCTACAATAATAGCTGCATTTCCTATCCATGACCCATTCCAGTATAACCACGCACTTAAAAAGCCTGCAAAATCTCCAAAAGCTTCCTTAGTATATTGATATGCTCCTCCAGTAGAAGGATACTTAGTTCCAAGATTAGCAAATGAAATTGCAATTAATATTGATCCAATAGTTGTTATTATCCATGCAATTATAGTTGCCCCAGGTCCTGATACTTGTGCTAATGTTGAAGGTAACATAAATACTCCTGAACCTATCATATTACCACACACAAGCATTGTAGCCATAAAAAGACTAATTTCTTTTTTTAAACTTCTTTCTTCCATTTTTCCTCCTTAGTTATAGGATTCAATTTTACTTGTAATCCATATTTATCTATCTAAAAGCTCTTAATTAAATATTATTTTTTAAATCTTGTTGCATAGCCACATCTCTTACAGAGATCTTCCACTGCTACTCTTCTAGAAAATCCATTGTATATATCAGATGCCCTTTTGCCTTCTAAAATACTTACAAATGGTTCTTTAAAAACATTTCCCAATTCAATAGTTCCCTCACTATCTAGGCAACAAGGAACAACTGTACCATCAACTAATATTCCTACTTGATTTCTAAGTCCATGACAAAATACTTCTTCACCAATAGAATTTATACTAATATCTGGCCAGTTAAATTTTTCAGCCATATTTAAATATACTTTATCCTTTAACTTAATTTTATGCGTTTCCTGTAACTTCTCCGCTAATGAAAAATCTAAATTAAGATTTTTCTCTAATAAATTTAATATTTCTAAATTTAATTTATTAGCACCCTTCAATTCTTCATTATCCATGTTCCAAAGTCTTATTGCACATATAATATCACTTTTTTCCCTAGCTTCATTAATAAAATCAGTAACTCTATTAATATATTCATATAATTCTACATTGCTTTCATTTGCTTCAAAGCTATGTAATGAAATATTTACTTGTCTCAATGATTTTGCATTAATAAGCTTTTCTGAATTTTTATTAAGTAATGTTCCATTGGTAGTTAAATTAACCATTAGCTCATTTTTATGGCATTCTTCAAAAAATCCTTCTATATTTTCATTTAATAAAGGTTCTCCCATTAAATGAAAATATACGTGATTTGTATATGGCTTTATTTCATTAATTATATAGTTAAATTCTTCCCTATTCATAAATTTATATTTTCTATTTGTCTTTGGGCAAAAATTACAACTTAAATTACATACATTAGTAATTTCTATATATATTTTCTTAAACTTTCTCATTTACTAATCTCCTACTCACTAATGAGGTTATATCATAATTTGAAAGATACTACCTTTCTTGCTTAACTGGTAACACTATAATAAACTTACTTCCTTGTCCTGGTATACTTTTTACGTAAATATCACCATTATGAAGATCAATTATCTTCTTGGTAATAGTTAATCCTAATCCACTTCCCTTTTTAACTTCAGATGATGGATCAATAACTTGATTAAATCTATTAAATATTAAATCATGATATTTTTTATCAATTCCAATTCCAGTATCTGATATTTCTATTCTAACACTATCTCCTAAATCAATAATTACTACCTTTATTACTCCACCTGGCTCTGTAAATTTATATGCATTACCAACTATATTAACTATACATCTTTCAATTTCGCTCTTATCAGCTTCTATTATTTTTTCTTCTATCTCAGGATCTACTATTAACTCGATATCCTTTGCCCCAATATATTCTTTCATTGATAAGGCTGCTTCTTCAACAACATAAACAATATCTATTTCTTCAATATTTATATTATAACTACCATGCTCAATCTTTGAAGAATCTATTAAGTCATTTATTATTTTTAATAATCTTTTAGTATTATTTTTAATAATGCTCATATAATGATCAAGCTTTTCTCTTCCTATACCCTCTTCATTTTTATTTAATTCTTTTATTAATTGCTCAGTTGAATAAATAACATTTAGTGGAGTTCTTAATTCATGTGATAAATTAATTAAATAACTATTCTTTCTTTTTTCTAAATCAATTATCCTATTAAATAACTCTGAATTTCTATCCATTTCTTCGCTTAATTCTTTTGTTCTTAATTCAACTAAATTATCTAATTTTTTAACTTTATTTATACTATTAATAACAAATGCAACTATTATGCCTATATAAAGTAAAATAGCATATTTACTTGCCCAAAATGGATACTTTATATAAAAGTGAATACTTGATTCTTCTGTAATTAATCCATTATTACTTCTTGCTTTTACTTTAAAAATATAATCTCCTGGTGATAAATTACTTAAAGTAATTGAATTACCATCCATTTCAAACCATTCATCACCATTCTCATCTAAGCAATAATAATATTGTATACCACTAACATTTTTGTAATTAGGTAAAAAGTATTCTATAAAAATATTATTTTCATAATACTCTAATTTATTAATATCTTTAATGTTTCTTTTAACTCCGTTAACTTTTACTTCGTCTAATATTAAACTATATATTTTATTATTACTTTTTATATCTTTAGGTGAAATAATATTAAATCCATTTATTCCACCAAATAATAAATCTCCATTGCTACTCTTTAAATAAGCATTTCCATTAAATTCATTACTTTGTAAACCATCAGTAACATCTAAATTAATAATCACTCCACTTTTTGAATCTATTTTAGAAATCCCCATATTAGTACTACACCATATGGCTCCATTAAAGTCTGTTAATATACCATATATGGTATTATTAGCAAGACCATATTTTGTTGTATATCTTAAAAATTTATCCCCTGATTTATTAAGTATATTTAACCCAAAACTAGTTCCAATCAATATATTTCCATAGTTGTCCTCTGAAATAACCCTAATAGAATTATTACTTAAAGAATTTTTATTACCTTTTATATTTTTATACACAGTTACTGTATTATCTACTGGATTTAATCTTATTAAGCCACCTTGCCTAAACATTCCAATCCAATACTCTCCAGAGCTATCTTTAAAAATATCTCCTATATAATTGTCACTATAACTATACTTTTTTATGATATAATTTAAATCTATTGATTCCTTTGTCTCTAAGTTTAAAATATATAATCCTTCTTTCGTTCCAACCCACAAGTACCCGTCATCATATAATAATCTTTTAACAGTTTTATCACCAGAAACAATAAAATCACTATAATTCTTATAAGTTTTACTACTCTTATTTATTATGGTAATACCTTTATCTGTAGCTATATATATTTCTTCTTTATTTCCATCTATATCATAAATATCATCTGTTTTAAAAATATTCATAGTTTCCGAGCTAATATTAATTATTTTATCTTTATTTCCATTTAAAACGTCTATCCCTTTATACTTACTACCTATCCAAAGATATCCTTCATCATCTTCATATAAAGCTGTTATCATATTGTTACTTATAGTTGAATTATCAAATGGATCATTTTTATAATGTTGAATCTCACTCTCTGGATTAAAAATACTAATCCCTGCATATGTTCCTATCCACATTAATCCAGTTTGGTCTTGAATTAAAGAAAAAATATTATCATCTACAATAGAATTTCTATCATAGATTTTATTCTTATATGTAATAAAAGTATCACTCTCTTCATCTAATTTAGATAAACCCAAATCTGTACCAATCCACATTTGACCATTATCATCTCTTAAAAAGCTTTTTATAAAACTTCCACCTAAAGAAGTTTTATCATCATTATGTACATATCTTTTTATTTCGTTAGTCTTAATATTAATGCTATATGCTCCTGAATTTCTAGTACCAACCCATATATACCCATTTTTATCGTAATATACTTTATATATTTCATTAATCGTCTTTTCATTCTCATTCTCATTTTCACTACTCAATAAAAATACATCTACTTTACCGGAAGTTATATTAATCTTATTTACCCCAGTATTTGTTCCAAGCCATATGTTTCCGTCTTCATCTTCAGTTATACTCTCAATATATGTATTTGAAATTTCACTTCTATATATCTCTTCAAAACAGTCTTTTTCTTCATTATAAATATTTAATCCATCTGCAGTTGCTGCTAATATTTTATTATCTTTAGTTATTAATATACTATTTACATTTGCATTAGTTAGATTACCATTATCACTTTTATCTAAATAATTAATTATAGATTGTCCATTATTTCTTATTCTACTTAATCCATCTGCTGTTGCTACCCAAATATCTCCATCTTCATCTTCTTTAATATCTAATATATAATTATTATTGATACTATTATTATTCTCTTCAACTCTATATACATTAAATTGATATCCATTATATCTACATAAACCATCGTTAGTTCCTATCCAAATATATCCTTTGCTATCTTGAAAAAGTGCTTCAACAGTTCCTTGGATAAGACCATCTTCTATTGTAATATTTTTAAAATTTATTTGTTCTTTAGCATAAACATTATATCCTTTCTCAACTCCTAAAATGGCGATCGCTAATAAGGTAATATAAATAACTCTAACTATATTATTTTTCATTTATTTCTTTTCCTTTGTGTAAATTGTAGAACTTAATAAATAAATCTTATATTCAATAAAGCTTAAATATAAGATTTATTTATTAAAACCTTCAAATAATTTTATCATTCTATAATTATAATTACAACTTGAATAATTACAAATTAGAATTTATCTTTTTCGCTTTTATTTTACTTTCTTTTCATTTTTTCTTAATATTTTATATTTTTTCCACAATAATACTACATTTTTTGTTAAAATAAGGTTATAATTGAAATCAAATATATAAATAGTGAAATATTCTTGGAGGAGTAATGGAAAATTTTTTAAATACTTTAAACGAAAAAATACTTATTATAGATTATACCGGTAAAATTTTATTTTTAAACAAATCTCTTCTTATACAGCTTGGTTATAAACCTAATGAGATAATTAATAAAAACATTTTATCTTTAACATTCACCAAGGACATTAATGCTTTTTTACTAAAAGATACACCATTAAAAAACTTATATATTATTTCTAAAAATTCTTTTCCAATTGAATTTAATATCAATACCTCTAGAGGTTTATATAAAAATACTGATAGCATATTTATTAAGCTTGAAAATTATACTGATAATATCACTTGTGATAATCATAAAAATTTTATATTTAATAATAAAGATAATATAAAAAAATTTGAAAGAATAGATAAATCATTAACACTAAAAAATAATTATGAAATAGATATAGCCAAAAGCAATGTACAATTAAATAGTATTGATAATTTATTAAAACAAAATCTAGATTGTACTAATGAATTTACTTTCTTTAATGAACTTAGTGATGCTATTTTAGAATCATTAAATTGTGATGAATTTCATGCTTGGATATACTTTAATGAATCATTAATTCCTTATTGTAGTTCTTCTTACGATGAACTTACAAAGAATTTTCAGTCAATTCAATTAACACATTACCAATATGAAACCCTTATTAAACCTTTTACAGGATGGGGATTATATGATATAGATTCTTTAGCTTCAAATAAACTTCATAAATATTATAGAAAAACTATAAAGCAAATATGTGTACAACCCATTTTCTATAATAATAAATTTTTAGGATTAATTTATATAGGATATAAAGATAAATTTACTCCTGTAGTTAATCGTAATGACTTTATATCTACACTTTGTAATCACTTTGGTATGTCAATGCATAATTATCTTTTATCTAATAATCTAAAAATAGAATTACATAAACGCCTTAAAACTGAAAAAGAGCTTTCTTTTTTATTAAGAACTGCAACAGATTTAACAGCAACTATAGCTTCTAACGGAGACTTCTTAAAAATTAATGAAGGTTGGATTAAACTCTTAGGATATACTAAAGAAGAATTACTATCTATGAATTTATTAACTCTAACACATAGTAATGATAAATATAAACTTCATGATTTATTTAGTGGCAACTTAGACTCTATATCAACTATTACCGATTTATGTATTAGGTTAATTACTAAAAACAACTGTATAAAATGGCTTA
The DNA here is from genome assembly GCF_040227035.1 of Clostridium sp. RTP31139st1_H3_RTP31139_211217. Lineage (NCBI taxonomy): Bacteria > Bacillati > Bacillota > Clostridia > Eubacteriales > Clostridiaceae > Clostridium > Clostridium sp. RTP31139st1_H3_RTP31139_211217. The sequence continues at coordinate 1,898 of NZ_JBCOAB010000018.1, read as the reverse complement.
ATTGGAATTGTTCCTATATTAATTCAGATAATGTTATTATGTTCACTGGAAAAGATATTACCGATAAAAAAGAATTAGAAATTGAAAAAAAACTTATGGAAGAGTCATTACATGTAGAAAATATTAAAAATGAATTTTTTGCTAATATATCTCATGAATTTAAAACACCACTTAATATAATTTTAGCTAGCTTGCAAGTAATTAATCATAATATCTTTAATAAAAATATTAAATTCTCTAAAGATTTCAACTTGAAAAAATATACAAATTCAATCAAACAAAATTCTTACAGACTTCTAAGACTTGCTAATAATTTAATTGATATTACCAAAATAGATAGTGGTTATTATGAAATACAGCCTAAAAATTGTAACATAGTTTCTATAATTGAAGATATAACAATATCTGTAGCACAGTATATGAAAGATAAAGGCATAGATTTAATTTTCGATACCTCTTTTGAAGAAATAATTATCTCATGCGACCCTGATAAGATTGAAAGAATTATGTTAAATCTTCTTTCTAATGCAGTTAAATATACTAAATCACCTGGAATAATAAATGTATTTATTGATAAAACTGAAGATACTGTTATTATTTCTGTTAAAGATACTGGTATTGGAATCCCTAAAGAAAATATATCTATTATTTTTGAAAGATTTATACAAGTTGATGATACTTTAACTAGGAAATGTGAAGGAAGTGGAATAGGCTTATCCCTTGTACAATCGCTTGTTCAAATGCATGGTGGCAAAATTGCTGTTTACAGTACTAAAGATATTGGTTCCGAATTTACCTTTACTTTACCACTTCAAACTATTAATAATTCAGATATTATTTATAATATAAACGAAGATAGCCATAGTAAATTAGATAAATGCAATATTGAATTTTCTGATATATATAGTCTTTACTAAACTGTATAATAAGATAAACATTACACGTAACTTTTAATTAGTATAGTTGTTTTTGTAATAAAAAATAAATGGATTATTTTAATAATGGTCCATTTTTTTCTTTATTACTATAGTAAACAATAGGTTTGTTTTCTACTATACTATATATTATAAACAATAAATTTTATGGAGGTTAAAATGAACAAACCAATTATTGGTATTGTAGGTTCTTTATATACAGAGTGTAATCTTTCATTTGCAGGGAATTATTTTGATTATAATAATAATAACTATTCAAAATGTATTGCAAAAGCTAATGGAATCCCCATATATCTTCCTATTATTGGAGATAAAGATGTTTTAGAGGATCAATTATCACTTTGTAATGGTATTTTATTACCTGGTGGTGCTGATATCAATCCACTCTTATACAATACTTCTCCAGAAACTCACCTTGGAAAATGTAATGATTTTATAGATTGGTATCAAATTTCCATAACAAAAAAAGCTTTATCTCTAAACATACCGATATTAGGAATATGCAGAGGTATACAAGTATTAAATGTAGCAGCAGGTGGTACACTCTATCAAGATATATCACATACTGTTCCTAATGCAATACTTCATAATCAAAATAGTCATTTATCAAATATCTGTCATCCAATATCAATTAAAGAAAATAGCAAAATCCATAATATCTTAGGCGATAAATACATTGTAAATAGTGCTCACCATCAAGCTATTAAAGATCTTGGTAATAATCTTATCGCCTCTTCAACTGCTCCAGATGGAATTATTGAATCTATTGAAATGGAAGGCAAAAATTTTGTAGTAGGAGTTCAATGGCATCCTGAAATGCTTTCATTAAAAGATTCTGTCATGCTTCAATTATTTGAAGACTTTATTTCTAGTTGTATGTAGATTTTTTTTATAAGATAAATTACAATATCAAGTGCAACACTAATTAATTGCAAAAAAAATAACCCATACGGGTACGTTCAT
>NZ_JBCOAB010000017.1:0-68674 GCF_040227035.1 Clostridium sp. RTP31139st1_H3_RTP31139_211217 | reverse complement strand
GGGTATTATTTAGTCTCGCAAACTTATTGTATTTCCTTAGGTTGAGAAGAGCAATGTTCATATAACTTAACAGATCGAAAACAAATGTTAAGGGGATATATGAAAGAAAATAGTATTAGAGAATATGAAAAGAAAAGTAGAAGATATATTTTATATATGTTAATTGGAACGGTATTATTTTTATGTTTTTCCATTGTTGGTATAGAAATATTAGATATAAATAATCTAAAAAGCACTATAATTATACAAGATATTAATACAATTAATGTATTACTTGGATTAATAGCAATTCCATGTTGTTTGTTATATTATTATATGTACAAAAATAATGAGTTTTTTATTTTGAAATTATCATATATAAGTATATTTATTGAATATATTTTTGTAAATTTTATAATTGAAAATATTGGATTAAGTGCGCATTTAATAACATTTCCATTTGTAGTAAGAATATTTTTACTTACTATTGCAATATTAAGCGAAAGTAAATATGCATATAAAATTGTTAGTAGAAAGAAACTTTCTGTAATATTGATTGTTTTAATAAATATTATAGGGACATTTATAGAAGTGAAATTAAATTTAAGCAATATATTTTCAATAAAAAGTATTAATTTTTGGAATATAATTCAATGTAGTTTGCTAATTTATTATGTAATATTATTACTTATCCTAGTAAAAAGGTGTATAAGAAAAAGTGAGTTTATTTACACTATATTTATTACTACGATAAGTATATTTACAATTAGAAGAATTTTTTATTTAAATATTTTCTCTAAATATGCAGAGAAAGTATTAGTTTATAATAGATTTTTAAGTACTATAGCATATTTAATTTTACTTGTTGGATTATATATTGAAGTTGTTAGAAGAATAGAAGTAAGTAATAAATTAAATAATCAAGTAAACAATTTAAAAGACTTTCAAAAAAAATATAATGAAATTAAAGGGATTGAAAAAGCAAAGACTCAGTTCTTTGCAAATTTATCACATGAAATTAAAACACCTATTAATATAATTTATTCATGTTTTCAATTACTTGAAATTAGCAAAAGCCAAGGTGAAAATGCTTTATGGAAAGCTTATTGCAAATATGATGGAACTATAAAACAAAATTGCTTTAGATTATTAAGATTAGTAAATAATCTTGTTGATATTACAAAGATAGATTCTGGATTTATGAATCTTAACTTTGGAAATTATGAAATCATCAGTTTAGTAGAGGATATTACGTTGTCAATTATTCCTTATGTTGAAGCAAAAAATATTAATGTTTTATTTGATACATACGTTGAAGAACTTATAATAAAATGTGATCCTGAAAGTATAGAGAGAGTAATTTTAAATTTATTATCTAATTCAGTTAAGTTTACTGATGACAATGGAAACATAAGTGTTTTAATGGATGCGGATGATGAATTTGTTACAATCAGAGTTAAAGATGATGGAAGTGGTATATCAAAAGGAGTTAGTGAGCATATTTTTGAAAGATTTGTTCAAGAAGATAAATCTTTTAATAGAAAGAAAGAAGGAAGTGGAATTGGGCTTTCATTAGTAAAGTCCCTAATAGAACTTCATGAGGGAACAGTTTCTTTAGAAAAGGAAGTTGAAAAAGGTTGTGAGATTGTTATAAAGCTTCCAAATGTAAGAATGGAAGAAGATAATGATAATAATAGTAGGATAATAGATGCAGAAAATAAACCATTAGTACAAAAGATTAATATTGAGTTTTCAGATATTTATGAGTTGTACTAAAAAAGACTGAGTAAGTTTACTCAGTCTTTTTTATGTAAAGATTATCTTATTACATAGAAATATGCTAATACTAATATTCCAAGTACAATTCTATACCATCCAAATACTTTAAAATCATTATTTTTAATATAAGACATAAGGAATTTAATTGCTAGAATTGACACAATAAATGCAACAATCATTCCAACTAATAATATAGTAAGTTCACTTCCAGTCATAACAAAACCAGTCTTTAATCCAAACTTAACAAGTTTTAATGCGCTTGCACCTAACATAACAGGAATAGCAAGGAAGAAAGTGAATTCAGCTGCTACAGTTCTTGAAACACCTATTAATAATGCACCAATTATAGTTGCACCAGAACGAGAAGTACCAGGGAAAACAGCTGCTATTAATTGAAATAAACCTATCATTACGGCAACTGTATATGTTATTTCTGTTAAACTATTTATTTTAGGATTTTTATCCTTATTGTAGTTTTCAATAACAATAAATAGAATACCAAATAAAATTAACATAATTGCAACAGTAGTTGGGTTATAAAATAAAGCATTTAAATAATCATCCCATAAAAGTCCAACGATAGCTGCAGGAACACATGCAATTAATATTTTAACCCACATTATAATTGTATCTTTTTCAACTTTAACACCGTTATCAAATTTAAACGGGAAAATCTTTTTCCAATATAATAAAATAACTGCCAAAATAGCTCCAAGCTGGATAACTACTAAAAACATTTCCATAAATTCTTTTGAAACATTTAGTTTTAAAAATTCGTCAACTAAAATCATGTGACCAGTACTACTAACAGGAAGCCATTCGGTTACCCCTTCAACGATACCGAGAATTATGGCTTTTATAATTTCTAAAAATTCCATTAAATTACCTCCAAAATTTAACCATATAATTTATTACTTTACCATTATATAAAAGATTAACCTTTTAATAAAGGTAAAAAAGTTAAATATCAGAAATTTTTAAGAAAATAAATATGTAATTTTTAAAAATAAGTGTATATACAGAAGTAACATTTAGATAGGTGTTATGGTAAAATATATTTAATTAATTTATAGTTAGGAGGATGGATAATGAAAAGAGTATTGGTTGTAGTAGATTATCAAAAGGATTTTGTAGATGGAGCATTAGGATTTGAAAAAGCTAAAGAAATAGAAGAGGGAATATATGAAAAGGTAAATAGTTATTTGTCAAAAGGAGATAAAGTAGTATTTACATATGATACTCATACAGAGGATTATTTAGCAACTAGAGAAGGTAAGAATTTACCTGTAACACATTGTATTTTAAATACTGAAGGACATGAACTTTATGGAAAACTTAGTGAATTCATTAATAATAAAAATACAATTCATATAAATAAGGGTTCATTTGGTATTTCACCTAGTAAAATAATTGAATTAAGTGAAAAACTTGGAGAAAATATTAATTGTATTGAAATTATCGGTGTAGTAACAAATATTTGTGTAATAAGTAATGTAGTAATGTTTCAATCACAATATACTAATGCAGAAATTTTAGTTGATGCTAAGTTATGTGCGGGATTTAATGAAGAATTACATGAAAAAGCGTTTGATGTTATGGAAGGTATACAGGTAAAAGTAATAAATAGAAAATAGATAAAAGTAGGTATTATTAAAGAAGAGTATTAAGGATATAGATTATGGGTATAGAGTATTAAATAAATACTCTATATCTTTTTTATTGAATAAAAATGGATAAAAATATATTATATAATTAATTTTGTTTTAATGGGGTGAGAAGAATGAAGAGGTTTATTTTATTTAATAGTTTAAATGATGACATAATTATATCTGAAGTGTTAAGTTATTTGGAAGAAGATAATTATGATAAACATCAATATATTTTAAATAGGTTATTAGAAAAGGCTTTGGATTTACCTATTGATGGTGATTTGTTTAAAATGTATTTATGTTATTTAGTAAGACAAGATGAAAATTTATTCACAATAAAATCAGAAAAAGTTGGTAATGAAATTGATAAAAATTTATTTAATATAGCATTAAATGATATAAGAGTAATTAAAAGATTATTTGATATTTCAGAAGAGTTTTGTACACTAAATGATAATAAAATTTCAGATAATGATCCAATTTTTAATATTTTTAAATATAATGAAGATATAAATACCATAGGAAATTTACTAGTAGATTTTTATTATAAAAATGGTGCTGGTATTATGAATTATTATAAAGGATTTAAATGGGACAAAAATAAGGGGCTAATAGGAATAGAAAATTGTGATCCAATTACTTTTGATGAATTAATCGGAAATGAAATGCAATTAAAAATTTTAATTAATAATACAGAAAGTTTTATAAATGGTGAACTTTGCAATAATGTATTATTGTTTGGTGATAGTGGAACAGGAAAATCCTCTTCAGTAAAGGCTATTTTAAATAAATATTATAATAAAAAATTAAGAGTTATTGAATTAAATAAAAAAGATTTTATGGATTTAAACAATATTTTATCTTTAATTAAACATAGAGGTCTTAAATTTATTTTATTTTTAGATGATTTATCTTTTGAAGAGTTTGAATATGAATATAAAAATATGAAAGCATTAATTGAAGGAGGTTTAGAGGTAAGGCCTAAAAATGTTTTAATTTATGCAACATCAAATAGAAAGAATTTAATAAGAGAAGGGTTTAATGATAGACAAGGAGACGAAATTCATGCTAGAGAAACAGTTGAAGAAAAACATTCTTTAGCTGAAAGATTCGGAGTAACATTGACTTTTTCAGTAGGTAATCAAAATGATTATTTGAATACAGTATATAAGTTAGCTGAAATTTATAATATTAATTTACCAAAGGAAACATTAAAAAGAGAAGCAATTAAGTGGGCAGCATTAAGTAGTGGTAGATCTAATAGAGTAGCAAAACAATTTATTATGTCTGTAAATTCATTAGTATAAATAAAAAAGGATGTCATATGACATCCTTTTTGTGGTTGCGGGAGCAGGACTTGAACCTACGACCTTTGGGTTATGAGCCCAACGAGCTACCGACTGCTCCATCCCGCGTTGATATCTTTATTTATATTATTAGTATAAAACTAAAAAATTATGCAGTCAATACATCTGTTAAAAAAAGTAAAAAAACTTTAAAAGTAATATACATAATATTTTACATTTTTTCAATACTAATAAAGAATGAAAAAATTAATTGATAAAAGCCTAAAGTATAAAATTAAAAACTAATGAAAGAGAGGCAAAAATATGAGAAAAATGAAAACTATGGATGGAAATACTGCAGCTGCATATATTTCTTATGCATTTACTGAAGTAAGTTCCATTTATCCTATTACCCCTTCATCTCCAATGGCTGAACATGTAGATGAATGGGTAGCACAAGGAAAGAAAAATATATTTGGTGAGCCAGTTAAAGTTGTAGAAATGCAATCAGAAGCAGGAGCAGCAGGAGCACTTCATGGAATACTTCAAAGTGGAGCATTAGGAACTACATATACTGCATCTCAAGGATTATTACTTATGATTCCGAATATGTATAAGATGGTTGGAGAGAGATTACCAGGAGTAATTCATGTAGCAGCAAGAGCACTTGCAACTTCATCATTAAGTATATTTGGTGATCATCAAGATGTAATGGCTGCAAGAGCTACAGGATGTGCAATGCTTTCAGAAGGATCTGTTCAAGAAGTTATGGATTTATCACCAGTTGCACATTTAACAGCAATAAAAGCCAGAATCCCATTCGTAAACTTTTTTGATGGTTTTAGAGTATCTCATGAAATACAAAAGGTAGAAATTTTAGAATATGATGAATTAGCTAACCTTGTAGATTGTGAAGCAATTGATAAGTTTAGAAAAAATGCATTAAATCCAAGTCATCCAGTAACTAGAGGTACAGCGCAAAACCCAGATGTATACTTCCAATTATGTGAATCACTAAATAAGTATTATGACGATATTCCATCTGTTGTAGAAGAATATATGAGTAAAATTACAGAATTAACAGGTAGAGAATATCATTGCTTTGATTATTATGGAGATAAAGAAGCCGATAGAATTATAATTTCTATGGGAGCAGTAAGTGAAGTTGTAGAAGAAACAATTGATTATTTAATGAATAAAGGTGAAAAAGTTGGATTAGTAAAAGTAAGGTTATATAGACCTTTTAGTATTGAAAGATTATTAAATACTATTCCAAGTACAGTTAAAAAAATTGCTGTATTAGATAAAACAAAAGAACCAGGATCAATTGGTGAACCACTATATTTAGATGTATTAAGAGCAGTAAATGAAATGGATAACCCTCCAAAGGTAATAGGGGGAAGATTTGGATTAGGTTCTAAAGATCCATATCCAGCAGATATAGCTGCAGTTTATGAAAATTTAAAGAGTAATAATCCAAAGAATGGATTTACAATAGGAATTACTGATGATGTAACTAACTTATCATTAGCATCTGACAAAGAAATAGATGTAGCAGTTGAAGGAACAACAGCATGTAAGTTCTGGGGACTTGGATCAGATGGTACAGTTGGAGCTAATAAGAGCGCAATTAAAATAATTGGTGATCATACAAATATGTATGCTCAAGGTTATTTTGCGTATGATTCAAAGAAATCTGGGGGAATAACTATTTCACATTTAAGATTTGGTAAAAATCCAATAAAGGCTCATTATGAAATAGATAAAGCAGATTTTGTAGCATGTCATAATCAATCATATGTATATTCATATGATGTTTTGGAAGGATTAAGAAAAAATGGTGTATTTGTATTAAATACAATTTGGACTAAAGAAGAGTTAGATGAAAAATTACCAGCTAAAATGAAAAAATATATTGCTAAAAATAATATTAATTTCTATACAATAAATGCAGTAAAAATAGCTCAAGAAATAGGACTTGGAGGAAGAATTAATATGATAATGCAAGCAGCATTCTTTAAGCTTGCTAATATTATTCCAGTTGATGAAGCTATTAAATATTTAAAGGAAGCAGTAGTTACTTCATATGGTAAAAAAGGTGAAAAAGTAGTAAATATGAATTATGCTGCTATTGATAAGGGATTAGAATCATTAGTTAAGATAGATGTGCCAGAATCATGGAAATCAGCTACTGGAGATGAACAAAAAGAAAATATATCTGTTCCTGACTTTGTTAAAAATATATGTATTCCTATGAATAAGCTTGAAGGTAATAATTTACCTGTATCAGCTTTTGTAAATAATAATATAGAAGATGGTACTTTTATGCATGGAACTACTAAATATGAGAAGAGAGGAATAGCAGTAAATGTTCCAGAATGGATTCCAGAGAGATGTATACAATGTAATCAATGCTCATATGTATGTCCTCATGCATGCATTAGACCATTCTTATCTACAGAAGATGAATTAAAGAATGCACCACAAAGCTTTAAAAAACTTCAAGCTAAAGGTGTTAAGGGAGATGTACCTTATTTCTATACAATAGGAGTTACACCACTTGATTGTACAGGATGTTCTAACTGCGCAGAAGTTTGTCCAGCACCAGGTAAAGCGCTTATTATGAAACCATTTGATTCCCAACATGATCAAATAGAAGCTTGGAATTATGCTGTAGAGGATATAAAGAATAAGAAGAATCCTATGAATAAGAATACAGTTAAGGGAAGTCAATTTGAACAACCACTTTTAGAATTCTCAGGAGCATGTGCAGGTTGCGGAGAAACACCATATGCTAAATTAGTTACTCAATTATTTGGAGATAGAATGGTAATTGCAAATGCAACAGGATGTTCTTCAATATGGGCATCTTCAGGTGCAGCAACAGCATATACAAAGAACCAAGAAGGTCATGGGCCTGCATGGGCTAATTCATTATTTGAGGATAATGCAGAATATGGGCTTGGAATGTTTATGGGGGCAAAGACAATAAGAGAAAGAATTGCTTCTAATATTAAGAAAGCATTGGATGAAAATTTATGTAGTAATGCAAAAGAAGCAATGGAAGATTGGTTAAATAATAAAGACATAGGTGAAGGATCTAGAGAAAGGGCAGAAAAATTAGAAACTGCATTACAAGGATGTAGTGATGAAATTGCAAAAGAAATATTAAAAGATAAGGAATTCTTTATTAAGAGATCACAATGGATATTTGGTGGAGATGGTTGGGCTTACGATATTGGGTATGGTGGTCTAGATCATGTACTTGCAAGCAATGAAGATGTAAATGTTCTTGTATTTGATACAGAAATTTATTCAAATACTGGAGGTCAAGCATCTAAAGCAACTCCAACTGCGGCAATAGCTAAATTTGCAGCTTCAGGAAAGAGAACAAAGAAAAAAGATTTAGGTATGATGGCAATGAGTTATGGTTATGTATATGTAGCTCAAGTTTCTTTGGGAGCTGATAAAAATCAAACAATAAAAGCAATAACAGAAGCTGAAAGCTATAATGGACCATCATTAATAATTGCATATGCACCATGTATTAGTCATGGAATTAAGAAAGGTATGACTAATACACCAGATGAACAAAAGAAAGCTGTTGATTGTGGTTACTGGAACCTTTATAGATATAATCCAACATTAAAGGGTGAAAAGAATCCATTTACATTAGATTCTAAAGAACCAAAATCAGATTTTAGAGATTTCTTAATGGGAGAAGTAAGATATGCAGCATTAGCTAAAGTATTCCCAGAGCTAGCAGAAGAATTATTTGCTAAGACAGAAAAGGATGCTAAGGAAAGATTTGAAAACTATAAAAAGTTATCACAAGAATAAGATAAAAGAGCTGAATTTATAAATTCAGCTCTTTTATCTTTTTATTAAATTTTGAATATACAGTATTTATTATGTAAGGTTCATTACAGTGAATGTCTAGCTCATTGATAGGTAGCCATTTAACACCACTAGTTTCTTCTTCATTGACAATTAGTTTATCTTCTTCATTAGCTTCCAATAGATAAGCAACAGATAAATGCAAATGAGATGATACATATTTACCTTTTTTTATATGACCGTTAACATTAAGTACATCTAATCCAAGTATATTAGTCATAACAGGAGTTACGCTTTTAAGACCTGTTTCTTCTTTAGCTTCTTTTATAGCAACGTGTAGTAAATCAGAATCACCATCTGCGTGACCACCGGTCCATGCCCAGCTCTTATAAATATTATGATAAATCATTAACACCTTTGTTCTTGATTTGTTTACTATATATCCTGAGCTAGTTATATGAGCAATTGTATTTTCTCTTGTTAATATATCATCGTGAAGATTTATACATTTTAGTATTAAATCTTTATCTTTAGCTTCTTGTTCGTTATAAGGTTTATAATTTTTTATATCTTCAATCCAATTCATAATATTAACCCTTTCAAAATTAAAATATACTAAATATAATATCATACATGGTAAGAAAAAAGAATTAGAATATTTATTGGATTGTAATAGATATTAGTTTAAAATTATTATATAAGTTAATTTCAAAGGGGAAAGATTAAAATGGATAATAATATAAAGTGGGTTAATGAAGTGAAAATTAATAGAACAATAGAAGCATTAAGAAAAAATAATATGGAGAGTTTTTTTATTAATACACAAGATGAATTGATTAATAAAATAAAAGAATTAGTTAAAGAAAATAGCAAAGTCACAGTTGGCGGTTCTATGAGTTTATTTGAAACGAAGATTATAAACCATTTAAGAAGTGGAAGATATGAATTTTTAGATAGATATAAAGAAGGATTGAAGCCAGAAGAAATAAAGCAGATATATAGAGAAGCATTCTTTTGTGATGCTTATTTTACAAGTACAAATGCAATAACAGAAGATGGAGAATTATATAATGTTGATGGAAATGGGAATAGAGTTGCTGCGATGTTATATGGTCCAGATAAAGTAATAGTTATTGCTGGTGTAAATAAGATAGTGAAGAATATTAATGAGGCAATTTCAAGAGTAGAAAATCTTGCAGCACCAGCTAATGCAAAGAGATTAAATAGAAAAACACCTTGTGTAATTACAGGAAAATGTATGAATTGCAATAGTCCAGAAAGAATTTGTAGAGAATATACAGTAATAAGAAAGCCAGCACCAAATAGAATTTTTATATTGTTACTTAATGAGAACTACGGATATTAAGAGAGTTAAGAGTTAAGGAAGAAATTCAGCTTAGGCTGAATTTCTAAATTTAAAAGAAACTCCGAAAGGAGTTTCTACATAAACTATAAACTATTAACTAATCAAGGGTATTCTAAAATTTGTACAGTAACTTGTCTTCTTCCCCATGACATACATTCTTCATAACTATTAAGATATACATCGATAATATTACCCTTAATAGCGCCACCAGTGTCAGCAGCAATAGCAAGTCCATATCCTGAAACATAAACTTTAGAGCCAAGTGGTATTACATTTGGATCAACGGCAATAGTACTTATACCGTCTGGATTTCTAACAGGTTTTAAGCCAGAAGCCGTTATACCATGTCCATAATAGGCAGTAGATTCCATAGATAATGTTTTAATTGCTTCTCCAACAGTAGTACCTGTCGTTGGTATAGATGGAGCGTTAAGCTCAGATATTTTTGCTTTAGCATTGCTAATACCTTCTTTAGCCATATTAATAGTTGTTGAACTATTTAATAATGGAATGTAAGAGTTTAATGTATCGATAGCACTTTGCAATTCAGATACAGAAGCAGAAGAAGAGTTAGCAATAGATAATGGCTTTGATATTAATAGCTTTTCATTTTCTTCTATAACTGAAAAAACTGCTTCCTTTTCAGAGTTTAATTGTTCAACATATTGTTCTTGTTCAGCCTTTTTATCTTCGATAGTTTTTAAATCTTCTTCAATAGTGTTTTTTAATAACACTAACTCTGAATTTTTTGTATTTAATGTTTCAATAGTAAGGTCTAATTCTACTTTTTTCTCATTTATATTAGAAAGTATTTGCTTGTCCGTAGAAACTATTTTTGAGATAGCTTGTACCTTAGAAAATAAATCAGATATACTTTTAGAAGTAATTATACTAACTAAAATATTAGAAGTCATATTTGTTTTATACATATTTCTTACTCTATTATCTAATACAACTTGTGCTTCATCTATATCTTCTTTTGTTTGTTCTAGTTTAGCTTCCGTTGTTTTTATTTCATCTTCAATATCTTCAATAGCTGCGTTATTTTCATTTAATTTTATTGTTGTTTTATCAATTTCAACATCTAAATCTTCGATTTTAGAATTTAATTCTAAAATTTGATTATCAAGGGTTTGATATTTTTCTAAGTTTTCATTTATCGTATCTTGTGGTGTAGCAGCATGTACAGAGACAAAACTTAATGATGATGTTAATAATGCTGTAGCAAGGGTTAAAGTAATTAACTTTTTAAACAATAAGTGCACCTCCTATAAGAATAATTATTCTTGACGTTACATTACTATAGAAATTTATATATGTCAAATTTACTGCATTAATATGTAAATTATGAGATATTATAATAAAATAAATAACATAATAGTAAAATTAAATATATTATAGCATATATATATGGAAAAAAATAGAATAAAAAGTAGAGAGTGAAATAGGTTGAATTATGATATGAAGTAATATAAAATTTATAAAATAATGCTTAGGAAATAGTTGGAGGTATTTTAATGGATAAGTTATATTATAAAGATCAATATTTAAAAGAATTTACAGCAGAAATACTTGATGTTATAGAAGTTAACGGTACGTTTCATGTAGTTTTAGATAAAACCGCATTTTTCCCAGGGGGAGGAGGTCAGCATTGTGATTTGGGTTACATAGAAAATCATAAGGTAATTGATGTTTTTGAGAAGGATGGATTAATTTATCATGTTACAGAAACAAAGCCAATTAAGATACATAAAGTAAAGTGTAAAATAGATTGGAATAGAAGATTAGATGGAATGCAACAGCACTTAGGACAGCATGTACTTTCAGGATGTTTTTTTACTTTATTTAATGCTAATACAGTTAGTGTTCATGTTGGAAAAGAAATAAGTACTGTAGATATTCAGGGATTTTTAGATGAAGAATCTATACGAAAAGCAGAAAAAATGGCAAATGAAATCATTCAAGAAAATATTGAAGTAGAGTTTTTAACACCTTCAAAAAAGGAGCTAAAAAAGTTAAAGCTTAGACGTGATTTACCTAATACAGATGAGCAAATTAGAATTGTAAAAATTGGTGATTTAGATATTAATGCTTGTTGTGGGGTTCATCCTAGTAAAACATTAGATCTTCAAATAATAAAAATTAGACGTTGGGAAAAGCATAAAGGTGCAACAAGAATAGAATATCTGACTGGAAAAAGGGCTGTTGAAGATTATTTTAGAAAAGATGAATTTAGAAATAAAATTTGTAAATTTTTAAATTGTGGTGAGGAAGATGCAATACATTCAATGAATAAATTATCAAATGAATTAAAAGATATTAAAGAGGAAAATAGAAAAATAAAGCTTGAAATGGCTGATTATCAAATTAAAGAAATGAAAGAAAATGCCATTAAGGTTAATAAATTAAATGTAGTAAAAAAGATTTATAATGATGGAGATTTAAAGTATCTAACAAAAATTGCAGAAAAAATAACATTAGATGATAATATGGTGGTACTATTTGCAATAAAGTTTGAAGATAAGGTTAATTTGATTTTTGCTTGTTCGAAAAATATTAAAGGTTTATCAATGAATGTATTGTTAAAGGATGCAATTACTTTAATAGATGGAAGAGGAGGAGGAAGTAATTTTCTAGCTCAAGGAGGGGGAAAAAATAGTAATAATTTAGATGGGGCAATGGATTATGCACTACGTAAAATAAACACCTTATAAAGTGATGTTCATATAATAGAGTATGAGATATATTCTAAGGAGATATAATTATGGACATAGAAGCTTCAAAAAATGATAATAATTTAGAAGAAGAATCCTATGAAAATTCTATAGAGGCTGAAGATGATGATAATCTAATAGAAGAAGTGGAAACAATACAAGAAGATTATATTACAGATGAATATGATAATGTTATAATTCATGATTCAGATATAGATAATGGTGAAGAAAATTATAACGATGTAGATGAGTTTAAAGCTGAATCTGAAGATAGTTTTTCAGAAAAGGTTGATTCAGAAAATTATTATGAAGATAAGAATTATAGTTCAGAACAAGATAATAGTAGAGTTATTAAAGAAAGAAAAGAAGCTTATGATGAAGGGTATAAAGATGGTTATGAAAAAGGAGCTAAAGATGCAATAAAAGCTGCTTTTAGAGCAGGTTTTAGATATGGTATAAGAAGAAGTAGATATAGCAAATAATTATAATATATGAGTATAGGTATTAAAGTGTATATCAATTAGGATATATATAATACTTATACTTATTTTATTTTTACAAAATAAGAATAATTAAATAATATATAGGAAAAATAAATATTAAGGGATTCAATTAGTGGTATTATCTTAAATAACCTTGGAGGATAATTATAATGAAAAGAAAAATTATAATATATGTACTTTCCATTTTGTATGTTTTCATGATTGGTTGTGATTCTACTGGGACTAAAGAAAACAATGAAGTAAGCAATGAGAAAGATGAGTTTCAAAATACTGAGTTTGTTAAAAATGAAGGAGAATTAACATATGCATTAACTAATGATTATAGCATCACAATTACTGATAATATTACTTCAGATAATCCTCTTATTATAGAAGGTGAATTCTTTAAAACAGATACAACAGAGGAAAATAATGTTGTAAAGGTTGGAAGAAAATTAAACTTATTTAGTAAAGATGAAGATAATAATATAATTAATAATTATGTTTTAGAGGCTCCTAGTTTAACTATACAAAGTGAAAATACCATAATAAAAGGTGGAACTTTTATAGGAGATATTTATATTAAGGCTAAAGGGTTTGAAATTGATAATACTAAAGTAAAAGGGAATTTATATTTTAAAGATGAAGAAACTAAGGGGACATTTATAAAAAGTAATGCTGCTAGTGTGCAAGGAAAAATAAGTGTTGAAAGAAAAGAGAGTTAGCAAATATATGCTAACTTTTATTTTTAGAATATATTTTAAATTAAAATACATAAATATAAATGTAAATGTAATTTAGGAGGTATATAAAAATGATGGATGAAATAAAAAAAGTATTACTGTTTGGTGTTGGAGCTGTTGCGAGTACCTATGATAAAGCCGCAGAAGTTGTTGAGGAATTAGTGAGTAAAGGAAAAATAACAGTTGAAGAAGGAAAAGAACTTGGAGAAGAGTTAAAAAGAACATTTAATGATAAATGTAAACATGAAGAAAAAAATCAAGTATCAACTACAATTAAAGATATGAATATAGAAGCATATAATTATGTAACTAGAGATGAATTTGAAATGTTAAAAGCAAGGGTATATAAAGTTGAAAGTATGTTAAATGACGAGAAAAAGTAAACTTATTAGATAATGGGAGGTAATTATGGAGGGGAGTTCAGTAACTAGATTCAAAGAAATATTAAAAGTATTCACAAATTATGGATTAGGATATTTATTAGGTAAAAAAGAAGAAAAAGAAAAAAAATCCCCTTCAAATCTTAGAAAGGCATTTGAAGAATTAGGACCAACTTTTATAAAAATAGGTCAAATATTAAGCACAAGACAAGAACTTATACCGGAGGAATATATAATAGAGCTATCTAAATTACAAGATAATGTACCAGCTGATGATTTTGTTAACATGTCAAAGGTATTTTATAATGAGTTTAATAAAGATATTGAAGATGAGTTTCTTTATATAGATAAAGTTCCAATAGCCTCTGCTTCAATAGCTCAAGTATATAGAGGGATGCTTAAAAGTGGTGAAGATGTTGTTATTAAAATACAGAGACCTAATATAAAAGAAACTATGAAGATGGATTTTGATATTTTAATTGGATTGAGTGAAAAGTTTACAAAATTTTTTAAGGATACAGTTGTTGATCCTAAAGAAATATTATTAGAAATTAAGGCATCAACTGAAAGAGAATTAAATTTTATTTATGAAGCTGAAAATATTGAGAAATTTCGAGAATTAAATAAGGATAGTGCTTGTATTTATGCTCCTTTTATTATTCATGATTATACAGGTGAAAATGTTTTGACTCAAGAAAATATTGAAGGGTTTAAAGTAAATGATAAAAAATCGATTGAGAGCTTAGGTTATGATAGAGATGATATTGCAAAAAAACTAACTCTTTCATATTTTAAGCAAGTATTGAGAGATGGATTTTTTCATGGAGATCCACATCCAGGCAATATATTAATTCGTGAAGGTAAAATATGTTTTATTGATTTTGGTATTGTAGGAGCATTATCTAAGGAAAAGCAAGAAGAACTAAATTCAGCTATTACAGCAGTGGCAAATGAAGATATAGATAAACTTACTGATTTTGTTATGAATATAGGTATTAAGAATGGTAAAACAGATAGAGAATTACTTTATAAGGATATTGAATACATGTTCAGAAATTACTATACTACTTCATTAAAAAATATAAAAATTTCTGTATTGTTTCAAGAAATGTCCGATATAGCTAAAAGAAATAATTTAAGAATATCTAGTGATTTTACAATGCTTATAAGAACAATGGTTATGGTAGAAGGATTAGTTGCAGAGCTTTCACCTGAATTAAATATTATTAATTTAGTAATACCATATGTTAAAGGATATTATAAAAATTATTTTTTTGAACAATTTGATGTTAATGATTATTTATTGAAAGGATATAAATTAACTAGGGATAGCTTAAATATTCCGTCACGTTTAATTTCTTTAGCAGATACTTTAATAAGAGGAAGAACAAAGATTAACATAGTAATTGAAGATAAAGATAAATATATAGATGTTTTAAATAAAATGGTTAATAGATTATCTTTTGCTTTGGTAATAGCGGGAATGATAGTGGGATCATCTTTAATTATTAACATAAATCCAGCACCGCGTTTATATGGGGTTTCGATTATTGGATTAATTGGATATTTTGGTTCAGCTGTCTTAGGGTTATGGTTACTGATTTCAATAATAAGATCAGGAAGTCTTAAATAATATAATCTTTAAATTAAGTAAATACTAACATTAGTACAAAAGAGAAGGGAAGGAGATTTAGATGCATTATAAAAAGGAATCTTCAGATGTATTGAATGAAGTAGGTAGTAATATAAATGGAATATCTGATCAAGAAGCAAAGATAAGGCTTGAGAAAAATGGATTCAATGAATTAAAAGAAGGAAACAAGGTTCCTATATGGAAAATGTTTTTAGAAAACTTTAAAGATCCATTAGTAATAATATTACTTATTGCGGCAATAGTACAAATTTTTTTAGGTGAATTTGTAGAATCTCTTATCATATTTGTAGTAGTAATTTTAAATGCTTTATTAGGAGTGACACAAACTCGAAAAGCAGAAAGTTCACTTGATAGTTTGAAAAAACTATCTTCACCTAATGCAAAGGTGTTAAGAGATGGAAAGAAAAAAACAATACCAGTAAGAGAAATTGTTGTAGGTGATATAGTATTTTTAGAGGCTGGAGATTATATACCAGCAGATGGAAGGTTAATAGAGGCACAAAGTCTAAAGGTTGTAGAAGGAATGCTTACTGGAGAAGCAGAAGCAGTTTTAAAGCATAGCGACAAAATAGAAGAAGAGGTTGGTATTGGCGATCAAAGAAATATGGTTTTTAGTGGTGCTACAGTAGTATATGGTAGAGGAACTTTAGTTGTTACAGAAACAGGAATGAATACTGAGGTAGGAAAAGTTGCTACATTATTAGAAAGTGCGGGTAATAAACAAACACCACTTCAAGAAAAGTTAGATGATTTTGGCAAAAAGCTAGGTATAATAATTATGATATTAGCAGCAGCCATTTTTATTATCCAAGTAATTAGAGGGTATATTGATGGTGAAAATATGAAAAATCTAATATTTAATTCATTTATGTTTGCTATTGCCGTTGCTGTTGCAGCAATTCCAGAAGCTTTATCATCAATAGTTACAATTGTATTAGCTGTTGGTACAAAAGATATGGCTAAAAAGCAAGCAATAATAAGAAAATTGCCAGCGGTAGAGACACTAGGATCTACAAGTGTTATTTGTACAGATAAAACAGGAACATTAACGCAAAATAAAATGACAGTTGTTGACTTTTTTATGTATGGAGTAAATAAAGCTAAAGTAGAAGAAAAAAATAATAATTCAAGCCAAGTTGAGGCTATGGATTTGTCATCTACACTTTGCAATGATTCTGAAGTAACAGAAACTGGAAAAGAAATTGGAGATCCAACTGAAATAGCATTATTAAGGTTTGCTGAAAAGAGAGGAATTGATTATAAAGAGTTACGAGAAAAATATGATAGGTTAAGTGAAATACCATTTGATTCTGATAGAAAATTAATGTCTACTGTTAACTCTATTAACGGAAATGCAATTATGTTTACAAAAGGAGCTCCGGATGTTGTTTTTGCAAGATCTAATACAGTTCTTAATAATGGTGAAGTAGAAGAAATGACGGAAGAAATTAAAAATGAATATAGAAAGGTGAATGAAGATTTTTCAAATAGAGCATTAAGAGTATTGGCATTTGCAGTTAAAGATGTTCCTGACGAAAATTTTGTTCCTTGTTTAGAAGATGAAACTGAAATGACCTTAGTAGGACTTATGGCTATGATAGATCCACCAAGAGAACAAGTTTATGATGCTGTTAAGGAAGCAACTGGTGCAGGAATAAAAACAGTAATGATCACGGGAGATCATAAAACAACAGCTTCTGCTATAGCAAGAGAGATAGGAATAATGAGTGAAGATGATATTTCTTTAACTGGAAAAGAATTAGATGAATTATCAGATATAGAGCTTAAAGAAAAGCTTGAGCATATTACAGTTTATGCTAGGGTATCACCAGAAAATAAAATACGTATAGTAAAAGCTTGGCAGGAAAAAGGATATATTACTGCTATGACTGGTGATGGAGTTAATGATGCTCCAGCTTTAAAACAAGCAAATATAGGTATAGGTATGGGTAGTGGAACAGATGTAGCAAAGGATGCATCAGCTATGATTTTAACAGATGATAATTTTGCAACTATTGTATCTGCAGTTGAAATTGGTAGAACAGTTTATAGCAATATTAAAAAAGCAATTACATATTTATTCGCAGGAAATTTAGGAGCAATAATTGCTATTTTATTTGCTGTATTTGTAAATTGGTCAAATCCATTTTCCGCATTACAATTACTATTTATAAATTTGATAAATGACTCTTTGCCTGCAATTGCTTTAGGATTAGAAATGGCTGAGCCTAATATAATGAAAGAAAAACCAAGGGATGTTAACGAGGGAATATTAGCTGGTGGAACATGGCAAGCAGTTATAACAAGAGGAATAATAATAGGGGTTTTTGTTATACTTGCACAATATGTTGGAAATTTAACATCGCCAATGTTAGGAGAAGCAATGGCATTTTCAACTGTAACTCTTGCAAGAATTTTTCAAACATTACCTGCAAGATCAAATTATGAACCAGTGCTTAAGGTAGGACTATTTAAAAATAAATACGTTATAGGTGCAATAATAGTATGTTTGTGCTTATATAGTATTGTATTAATACCAGGAGTAAGAGGGATTTTTGATATACCAGATAGCTTTGGTTTATTACAATTAGGAATTTGCTTAGCTTTTGCAATAATTTCAGCATTGATTATGGATATAAGTAAACTATTTAAAAGAAAGTAATAAAAAGATAAGGCTGATGCTTGACATCAGCCTTGTTTTTTTATTTTAAAACTTTATTTGCAAATTCTAATCCAAAATCATAAGCAGATTTTAAGTTTTCTTCACTAGGTCTAAATACTATACCTAGTGGTTCACATACTACATTAAATTTAAGTTGTTTATATCTTTCGTTAATATTTTTAAGAGCTTCTCCACTCCAACCATATGATCCAAAGCAACTTGCTGGTAATCCTTTATGAATTACTGGATTTAATGAAGATAAAATAGTCCATATTTGTGGTAAAGTATCAGATAATAATGTAGGAGAACCTAGTAATAAACCACTACATTGATTAATTTCATTTAATACTTCATTCATGTCTGCTGTAACTAAGTTATACATTAAAATATCAACATCAAAGTTTGAAGCTTCAATACCTCTTTTTATTTCTTTAGCAATTTCTTCAGTATATCCGTATGCAGTAACATATGGTATTACTATGCTTTGTTTTTCTCTTTTTGTTGGTTGACACCATTCTCTATAAAGATTAACAAACTTTTCAATATTAGTATGATCTAATACTAATCCATGTCCAGGACAAATGTACTTTAAGTTTAAATCCTTAATTTTATCAAGTGCTTTAAGCATAAAAGGTTTGAATGGTCCCATAATCATTCTAAAGTAATAATTATAAGCTTCTATATAGTCATCTTCTTTGCTATCTTCAATTGCACTTTTTAAAACACGTTCATCGCAATAATGAGCACCAAAAGAATCACAAGTAATTAATGTTTCATCTTCTATTACGTATGTGTACATTGTATCAGGCCAATGTAATTGAGGGGCACTAATAAATTTTAAAGTTTTATTACCTAAAGATAATGTTTCCCCATCTTTAACTACTTTACTTTTGAAAGGTTTATTAATAATTTCACTTAAATATTTAATAGCTAAAGTGCTTCCAACTACAGTAGCATTAGGAGCATACTCAAGTATTTTTTCAACTGATCCAGCATGATCAGGTTCTGTATGATTAACAACAACGTAATTTATATCCTCTAAATTCACAATAGAGCGAATTTTATCTAAATGTTCATCAAAGAATTTTTCTTTTACAGTTTCAAACAATGCAATTCCATCAGAACCCTTTAAAAGATAAGAGTTGTAAGATGTTCCAAATTTAGTTTCCATTATTATGTCAAAAATTCTTAGGTTTGGGTCAAGGGCTCCTACCCAAAATAGGTCTTCAGTTATTTTGAATGTATTAGACATGTAAAAATCTCCTTTTTTTTATTTATTATTAAATACCTCTATGGTCTATAATAATAATTATAATCTATCAATAACTATTGTCAATAAATAAACAAAGCAAGTGAATCAGTTTAACAGATTTATTTTAGTATTTGCAATAAAATATTAATATATTATAAATTAAAAGAAACTAGCTAACTCAATTACAATTTGCTGTTAGCTAATTTCTTTTAATTTTTTGTATTAGAGTATTCAACTCCATATGAATACATAGATTCAAGAAGAGGAATTATTTTTTTGCCGATATCAGTAAGTCCATATTCTACTTTAGGTGGAACAACAGGATAAACTTTTCTAAATATAAGATTATCTTCTTCTAAACTTCTTAATTGATTGGTTAGCATTTTCTGCGTTGTACCTGGCAACTTTCGTTTTAATTCGCTAAATCTTAGAGTATCATTACTTAAATACCATAAAATTAAAATTTTCCATTTACCAGATAATATTTTATGAACAAGTATCATTGGACATGTTTCATATTTGGCACAACGATCATTAAGACGGCAATCATTATGAAAAGTAAGTATTTTATTCATGATAACACCTCCTTTATTCGTACAAATATAAATAATAACATAAAACCAAGTATAAAACTATATACTTAGTATCTTTTTTGACACTATATATAAAAAAAGTGCCTTCTTGTAGAAAAATAACATAAAGAGTAATATTATGTATGGTCAAAATATCTAATTAATTAGTTTAAGTGTAATTACTTAGATATATAACCATTTAAAAATTTTTTAATTACTATTTAAAAATTAAATGTATAAAGATGGTAGTTTTCTATTGAAGAAATGAAAGTATGTTATTATACTAATAAGTGACAAAAGATTACAAAATTATACTAAGGAATATTTCTAAGAAAAGTACTAGAAAAAAAATAAAAATGAAGTATAATAATTATTATTAAATAACAATTATAATTATTTAAGAAACATTTAGGATGATGAAAGAAGGTATATTATCATGGCAAAGAGAATGATGACTATTGATGGTAATACGGCTGCTGCTCACGTAGCATATGCGTTTACAGATGTAGCTGCAATATTCCCTATAACTCCATCTACTACAATGGCAGAAGTTGTTGATGAATGGGCTGCTCAAGGGAAGAAAAATATTTTTGGACAAACAGTTAATGTTGTAGAAATGCAATCAGAAGCAGGAGCTGCTGGTACATTCCACGGTTCACTTCAAGCTGGTGCATTAACAACTACTTTTACTGCATCACAAGGTCTATTACTTATGTTACCAAACATGTACAAGGTAGCAGGAGAATTATTACCAGGTGTATTCCATGTAAGTGCTAGAGCAATAGCATCTCAAGCATTATCAATATTTGGAGATCATCAAGATGTTATGGCAGCAAGAATGACAGGATGTGTTATGCTTGCAGCTGGATCAGTACAAGAAGTTGCTGACTTAGCTCCAGTATCTCACCTTTCAGCTATTAAAGGAAGATTACCTTTTGTAAACTTCTTTGATGGATTTAGAACATCTCATGAAATTCAAAAAGTTGAAGTATTAGATTATGAAGATTATGCAGAAATGTTAGATAGAGAAGCTTTAAAAGAATTTAGAAGTAGAGCGTTAACTCCAAATAACCCTGTTACAAGAGGAACAGCTCAAAACTCAGATATTTATTTCCAAACAAGAGAAGCTTCTAATAAATTCTATAATGACATAATTCCAATAGTTGAAGAATACATGGCTAAAATGGAAGAGAAGACAGGAAGAAGCTATGGATTATTCAATTACTATGGAGCAGAAGATGCTAAAGAAATAATTGTTGCTATGGGTTCAGTAACTGAAGCTATAGAAGAAACTATAGATGAATTAAATGCTAGAGGAGAAAAATATGGATTAGTTAAAGTTCATTTATTCAGACCATTCTCTGTAGAGCATTTATTAAAGGTTATACCACAATCAGTAGAAAAGATTTGTGTAATTGATAGAACAAAAGAACCAGGATGTAATGGTGAACCATTATACTTAGATGTATGTTCTGCATTCTATGGAAAAGAAAATGCACCTAAGATAGTTGGTGGACGTTATGGATTAGCTTCTAAGGATGTTACACCATCTGATATCAAAGCTGTATTTGATAACTTAAAGAAAGAAAATTCTAAGAACTTCTTTACTGTAGGTATAGAAGATGATGTTACTTTCACTTCAATTCCAGTAGAAGATGAATTAAGAATTGCAACACCAGGAACAGTTAGATGTAAGTTCTGGGGATTAGGATCAGATGGTACAGTAGGAGCTAATAAGCAAGCTATTAAGATTATTGGTGAAAATACAGATAAATACGTACAAGCTTACTTTGCATATGACTCAAAGAAATCTGGTGGGGTAACTATGTCTCACTTAAGATTTGGAGATACACCAATAAGATCAACTTACCTTATTGATGAAGCTGATTACATAGCATGTCACGTGCAAGCTTACGTAAATCAATATGATTTATTAAAAGGTCTTAAAAAAGGTGGAAACTTCGTATTAAATACAATTTGGAACGAAGAAGAAATTGAAAGAAAATTACCAGCTAAGATGAAGAGATACATAGCTGAAAATGAAATAAACTTCTATACAGTTAATGCAACTAAGATTGCTTCTGAAATAGGATTAGGTAGAAGAATTAATATGATAATGCAATCTGCATTCTTTAAATTAGCAGAAATTATCCCACAAGAAGAAGCTACAGAATACTTAAAAGCTTCAATTAAGAAGGCTTACGGTAAGAAGGGTGATAAGGTTGTTAACATGAACTACGAAGCTGTTGAAGCTGGTATGAATTCATTAGTTAAGATTAATGTACCTGAAAGCTGGAAGACTGCTACTGAAGAAGCAAAAGTAGAAACTAAAGAAGTAACAGATTTCGTTAAAAACATAATGAATCCGATGAATGCTTTAGAAGGAGATAAACTACCAGTAAGTGCATTCAATGGATTAGAAGATGGTACATTCCCAGCAGGAACTGCAGCATATGAAAAAAGAGGTGTTGCTACAGATGTTCCAGAATGGAATATGTCAAAATGTATTCAATGTAACCAATGTGCTTTCGTTTGTCCACATGCATGTATTAGACCAGTTCTAGTAACTGATGAAGAATTAGCAAAAGCACCAGCAGGATTTGAAACTAAGAAAGCTACTGGTAAAACATTAGCAGGATTAAACTACAGAATTCAAGTAAGTACATTAGATTGTACTGGATGTAATAACTGTGTTGATATTTGTCCAGCACCAGGTAAGGCATTAGAAATGAAGCCACTTGGAACACAAGTAGAAACAGAAGTAGCAAACTGGGATTTCTCAGTATCAAAAGAAGTATCAAACAAAGAACACTTAACTCCAGGTAAAACAGTTAAGGATAGCCAATTCAAACAACCACTTATCGAGTTCTCAGGAGCATGTGCTGGTTGTGGAGAAACTCCATATATTAAGTTAGTAACTCAATTATTCGGTGATAGAATGATGATTGCTAATGCAACTGGATGTTCATCAATATGGGGAGGTTCAGCACCTTCAACACCATATACAAAGAACCATGAAGGTAAGGGACCAGCTTGGGCTAACTCATTATTTGAAGATAATGCTGAGTTTGGATACGGTATGTTCTTAGCAGCTGATCAAATGAGAAAGAAAATAGCTTCAAATATGGAAAGCTTAATTTCTATGGATATAGCTGAAGAATATAAAGAAGTATTCAAAAACTGGTTAGAAAATAAAGATAACGGAGAGCTTTCAAAAGTTCATTCAAGAGAAGTTGAAGCTATTTTAGCTGAAAACAACATTGAAAATGAAGAAGCAAAAGTATTAGTTGAAGAAATTAAAGAAAGAGCTGATTTCCTTGTTAAGAGATCACAATGGATCCTTGGAGGAGACGGTTGGGCTTATGACATCGGATACGGTGGATTAGACCATGTATTAGCATCAGGACAAGACGTAAATGTATTAGTATTTGATACAGAAATTTACTCTAACACTGGTGGACAATCTTCTAAATCAACTCCTGCTGCAGCTATGGCTAAATTAGCAGCTTCAGGTAAGAAGACTAAGAAGAAAGATTTAGGAAGAATGATGATGTCTTATGGAAATGTTTATGTTGCACAAGTAGCTATTGGTGCTGATAAGAACCAAGTAGTTAAAGCAATGCTTGAAGCAGAAGCTCATAATGGACCATCAATCATTATTGCTTACTCAACTTGTATCAGCCATGGATTAAAGAAGGGAATGGGATTCTCTATAAGAAACATGGATGAAGCAGTTAAGGCTGGATACTGGCATTTATACAGATACAATCCAGAATTAAAAGAACAAGGAAAGAATCCATTTAGCTTAGATTCTAAAGAACCACAAGGAAGCTTTAGAGACTTCATAATGGATCAAGTAAGATACTCTGCAATTGCTAAGCAATTCCCTGAGCAAGCGGAAGAATTATTCCAAATGACAGAAGAACATGCTAGACAAAAATATGCAGAATTAAAGAAGTTAGCAGAACAAGAATAATATATAACTGTGAGATAAATCCGATATATGGATTTATTTCACAGTTTTTTATTTTATTTAACTTTATTTTTATTGATTATTCTATTATGAAATAAAATAAACATAAATATAATAAAAATAAGGAAAG
The DNA here is from genome assembly GCF_040227035.1 of Clostridium sp. RTP31139st1_H3_RTP31139_211217. Taxonomy (NCBI): domain Bacteria; kingdom Bacillati; phylum Bacillota; class Clostridia; order Eubacteriales; family Clostridiaceae; genus Clostridium; species Clostridium sp. RTP31139st1_H3_RTP31139_211217. The sequence continues at coordinate 44,216 of NZ_JBCOAB010000017.1, read as the reverse complement.
GTTTTATGTTTATATTTAAAAGTGATAAATATATTATACCTATAGAAGAAATAGATTTTTGGGAAAATGGAATTTTTGATAAAGATACAAAAGATCAAAAGAAAAATAAATTAGCTATGAATATGATAAATAATGCCATAGATAATGTTGAAAATAACAGAGTAAAAAAGATTAATGCTATATGGTTAGAAACTTCAGGGTGCTTTGGTGAAGTTATTTCACTTTTAAATTCAGAAGATCCTAATCTTATATATATGCTGGAGAAATTTGTGGATATGAAGTATTTTGGAAGTATTCAAGGAGATCAAGGTGAGGAAGCTTATAAAAATATAATTGATAATTTAGATACAGAATATATTTTTATAGTATCTGGAGCTATACCAACAAGGGACAATGGTCTTTATACAACAGTAGCTACTTATAAAGGTGAAAAGATAACTGCTATGAAAGCTGTGAGTGATATTTCTAAAAATGCACGTATAATAATTACTGTAGGAACCTGTGCATGTTTTGGAGGGCCTACAGCTGCAAAGCCAAATTTATCAAAGGCTTTAAGTGTAAGCGAATTTTTGAAAAGAACAGATATTATAAAAATTCCAGGATGCCCGGCTAATCCAGTTTGGGTAGCAGGAATATTAGGATATATAGCTTCTGGTGGAATTCCAGAACTTGATAGTAATGGAAGACCATTAGTTTATTATGATACTTTAATACATGATATATGCCCTAGAAGAAAATTTTTTGATCAAGGAATTTTTGCAAAAAAATTTGGTGAAAAAGAATGCATGTTTAAATTGGGATGTAGAGGACCCGTCACTTATGCATATTGCCCAGTAAGTAGGTGGAATAATACTTTTAATTGGCCTATTGAAGATAATACAACATGTATAGGATGTGCATCACCAGGATTTCCAGATGACTATGAACCTTTTGTAAAGTATGACTCTAGTAATGTGTAATAAGGGGATAAATATGACTACTATAAGAATAGATCCTGTAACAAGAATAAGTGGATTACTTAATATAGAAGTACAAGTTGAAAATAATAAGATTGTAGATGCTAAAGTAAGTGGAAGCCAATTTAGAGGTTTTGAAAAAATGTTTGAGGGAAGGCCGCCATTTGACATTATAAGATTAGTTCCAAGAGTTTGTGGAATATGTTCAACACATCATGCAATTACATCTGTAAGAGCTTTTGAAAATGCAATGAATATTACTCCTGATTTAAATTGAATGATATCAAATTATACATTAATACCTCCATCAGCATGGAATTTTTCACCTACAGATAGAAAGGAGTTAAAAGGAACTGTTGAACAAGCTTTAATTGGAGCAGAGATTAATGATATAAATGCTCCAGTAGAAATAGGAAGAATAGTTAGAAGTTTTGATCCATGTTTAAATTGTGCTGTACATGTGACAAGTAATAGGCATAAACCCATAAATATAATAATTAATTCATAGGAGTAACTATGGTTAAGGTTTTTGGAATAGGAAATATTCTTTTAAAAGATGATGGAATAGGTGTAAGGTTAGCAAGAAATATAAAAAGGAGAGTAGATAAAGATAATATTAATGAAATAGAAGTTTTTATTGGAGAAACTGATTATTTATATTGCTTAGAAAACATAAATGATGATGAATTTATAATAATATTAGATTCAACTTATTTTGGAATAAATCCTGGTGAAATTACTTTTAAAAAGCTAGAAGAATGTGATAAGCTAATTAGTAAAGAGATAACTGCACATGAAACAAGCCTCTTAAGTCTGGTGAGGCTTGAGAAAACAAATGTAAATGGCTATTTTATTGGTATAGAAATAGATAGTATAGAATATTCATTGGAATTATCAAATATTTTACAGAAAAGATTTAATTCTATATATGATGAAGTTTATGAATTTATTGTAAAAATAGCTAAAGAGCTTTATTTTTTATAAAAAAAAGTATATTATTAGATTTTAATATAAAATAGAAATTATATTTTAAGTATATAATTTCTATTTTTTAATTTTAAAGTAAAGTACAGTGAGAGAAAATTAATTATATAATACATATAATATAAGCAATTTACTATTTATAGCTTGATAAAAAACTAACAACTTAAAGGAGGATAGGGTTATGGAAATAATAATTGCTATAGCTATGCTTACAGGAGTGTTTTGTTATTATCAAAATAATAAAATTGTAATAACAAATATAAAATTAAAGCAGAAGATAAATAATAAAGTTAGAATAGCACAAATATCAGATTTACATAGTAAAGAGTTTGGAAAAAATAATTATATTTTATATAAAAAAATTATTGAACAAAAACCTGATATTATTGTTGCAACAGGGGATTTGATAGATTCAAGTATGAAAAAGCTTGATGAAATAATTGAATTTTGTAGCAGTATAAATAAAGACATTCCTATGTATTATATATTAGGAAATAATGAAATGAGATGTAGTAGAGTAAGTGAAATAGTAGAGAAGTTGAAAAAAAATAAAATATGTGTATTAGAAAATGAAATAGAATCTATAGAAGTAAAAGGAAATAAGATTAATATTTTAGGATTGGAAGAAAAAAGAATAGATGAAGGTGAATTATTTTATAGTAAAGTTAATAGCAGATATGGCACTGAAAATATAGAAAAAATATTTAGCAGATTAGAAAGATTAGATGGAATAAAAATTGTACTATCACATTATCCTGAAAATTTTGAGTATATAGAAGAAGGAGCCTATAGTAAATATAATTTTGATATTATGTTTTCAGGTCATGCACATGGAGGGCAGTTTATATTACCAGGAATAGGTGGAATATTTGCCCCAGGACAAGGATTATTTCCTAAGTATTATAAAGGAGTATATGGAGAAAAAAATAAATTAATAGTTAGTAGAGGATTGGGTAATAGCGGATTTCCATTGAGACTATTTAATAGACCAGATTTAGTAATTGTTGATTTAATTTAAAAAATAAGAGCTTATTGCGTGTGCAATAAGCTCTATTTAATATTATAAACAAATTACATTGATTTGTGGAATGTTCTGTTTATAACGTCTAATTGTTGTTCTCTTGTTAATTTAATGAAGTTAACAGCATATCCAGAAACTCTGATTGTTAATTGTGGATATTCTTCTGGGTGATCCATAGCATCTAATAAAGTTTCTCTATTAAATACATTTACGTTTAAGTGTTGAGCACCTTGAGAGAAGTATCCATCCATCATAGTACCTAAGTTATGGATTCTGTTTTCAGGTGTTTTTCCTAATGCATCTGGAACGATTGAGAATGTATTAGAAACACCATCTTGTGAATGTTCATAAGGGATTTTAGCAACTGAGTTTAATGATGCTAATGATCCGCTACAGTCTCTTCCGTGCATTGGGTTAGCTCCTGGTGCAAATGGTTCTCCAGCTTTTCTTCCACATGGAGTTGTACCAGTTTTCTTACCGTAAACAACGTTTGAAGTGATTGTTAATACTGATTGAGTGTGGTAAGCATTTCTGTAAGTCTTGTTTTGTCTGATCTTATTCATCATGCTTTCAACTAACCATGCAGCAATTTCATCAACTCTGTCATCGTCGTTTCCGTATTTAGGGAAATCACCCTCAACTTCGAAATCTACAGCTATTCCTTCTTCATTTCTTATTGGCTTAACTTTAGCGTATTTGATTGCAGAAATAGAGTCAGCACAAACTGATAAACCAGCTATACCACAAGCCATAGTTCTGAATACGTCTCTGTCATGTAAAGCCATTTGTAATTTTTCATATGAATATTTGTCATGCATGTAGTGGATAACATTTAATGTATTAACGTAAAGGTTAGCTAACCAGTCAGTCATAACATCGAATCTATCCATAACTTCATTGTAATCTAAGTATTCACCAGTTAATGGAGCAGTCTTAGGTCCAACTTGCATTCCGTACTTTTCATCTTTACCACCGTTTATAGCGTAAAGTAAAGTTTTAGCTAAGTTAACTCTAGCACCGAAGAATTGCATTTGCTTACCAACTCTCATTGCAGATACACAACAAGCGATAGCGTAGTCATCTCCCCAGTATGGAGCCATTAAATCATCATTTTCGTATTGAACTGATGATGTATCAATAGAAACCTTAGAACAGAAATCTTTAAATCCTTGAGGTAATCTAGTTGACCATAAAACAGTTAAGTTTGGTTCTGGTGATGGTCCTAAAGTATATAATGTGTTAAGTACTCTGAATGAGTTCTTAGTAACTAAAGTTCTACCATCTAATCCCATACCACCGATTGATTCAGTAACCCAAGTTGGATCTCCTGAGAATAAATCGTTGTATTCTGGAGTTCTTAAGAATTTAACTAATCTTAACTTCATTACGAAGTGGTCCATTAATTCTTGAGCTTCTTCTTCTGTGATAACACCGTTTCTTAAATCTCTTTCAATATAGATATCTAAGAATGTAGAAGTTCTTCCTAAAGACATCGCAGCACCATTTTGGTCTTTGATAGCTCCTAAGAATCCAAAGTATAACCATTGTATAGCTTCTTTAGCGTTAGTAGCTGGTTGAGATATATCAAATCCGTAGCTAGCAGCTAATCCTTTTAATTCTTTTAATGCAAGAATTTGATCAGATATTTCTTCTCTTAATCTGATTACATCTTCATCAATTGTTTTAACTTCTAAGCTTAATTTTTGTTGTTCTTTATCTTGGATTAATCTATCAACACCGTATAAAGCAACTCTTCTGTAGTCACCTATGATTCTTCCTCTACCATAAGCATCTGGAAGACCAGTGATAACACCAGATTTTCTAGCTAATCTCATTTCTGAAGTATAAGCATCGAAAACACCTTGGTTGTGGGTTTTTCTGTATTTAGAGAATATTTCAGATATTCTTGGGCTTACTTCATATCCATAAGCTTTAGCTGCATTTTCAGCCATTCTTATACCACCGTATGGCATTACAGCTCTCTTTAATGGAGCATCAGTTTGTACACCAACGATTTTTTCAAAAGCTTGATCAATGTAACCAGGCTTGTATTCATTGATTCCAGATATAGTTTCTGTATCTACATCTAAAACTCCACCATTTTCTCTTTCTTTTTTGAATAGTTCACTAACTTCAGCCCAAAGCTTGTTTGTATCTTCAGTAGCTCCAGCTAAGAAACTATCATCACCTTCATATGGAGTATAGTTAGTTTGAATAAAGTTTCTTACGTCAATACTTTTTGTCCATGAACCTGTTTTGAAATCATTCCATTCTTCTCTCATCATAGCGCCTCTTTTCTAACATTTTATAAATATATATAAGTATTGTCATTTATGTTAAACAATAATTAAATAATAATAATTATTATTTAACAATGGCATATTTAAACTATATCACTAATTTTTGAAATTTTCAAGATAGAAATTAAAAAAATTTATTATAAAAAATATAGCGAAATAGTACATAAATTATAATATCATAGTATTACATGATAAGCAAAGGGAAGAAGTGGAGGAGTTATGATATATATTAAAGAAATTTAGCCAATTAATTATTAAAATGTAAAAAATAATTAAGATACAGGTATGATAGTTAAAAAATTAACAATAAATTATAATTAATTTGTAAATATTATAAAATTTAATTAAAAAAAGTCTATATGAATATCCTATTAATTTTAAATAAGATATTATAAAGACTCTTTTTCCTAATTAATAATATTTATTCAATTTTTAGATTCCTTTTTCGTATTGTTCTACCATTCTTTTAACCATTTCTCCACCAACACTTCCGCATTGTTTAGAAGTAAGGTTACCATTGTAGTCAGTGAAAGGAACTCCCATTTCGCTTGCTACTTCATTTTTGAATTTAGATAAACCATTTTTTGCTTCTGGAACTAATTTTTGTGCCATTATAAAGTTCCTCCTTTATGATATTTATTTATAAAGTAATCATTTACTTTACACTATTATGTTGTGCAGAAAAGCGTTAAATACTCTATAAAAAAGTAGGGAATAGTACCAAAAAAGTTATTTCTGTATAACGAATACCTTAATTAATATGCTTTTACTAAATTGTAATAATATTCAATATCAATGAGAAAAAAATCAAAATTAACTAAAAAAGTTTTAAAGAAAATAAAAAATATAAAAAATACAAAAAATATCTAGACAATAGAAGAATAGAATGATAAAATGTGTAAGAAATAAATGAAAATTAATATCAATTAATAAATAATTTCAAATAGAATTATTTATTGTTTTTTGAGATAAGGTAAGGCAATATGGGGGAAAGCAAATGAAGAAAAGATATTTATTTATTGTATTAATAATATTATGTATTGCTTCAATATTTATAGGGGTAACTAATATCAATATTAATGATATATTAACTTTTAATATTGATAAGATTGAAATATTACTAATTAGTAGATTACCAAGGCTTATTGCAATAATCGTAGCAGGAGTTGGATTAAGTATTAGCGGTTTAATAATGCAGCAAATTAGTAAAAACAAATTTGTTTCTCCTACAACAGCAGCAACAGCAGATTTCGCTAAGCTAGGAATTTTATTTTGTATAATGATAATTCCAGGAGCAACGATTATGCAAAAGATGATAGTATCTTTTGTTTTTGCAGGATTAGGCACTGTACTATTTATGAAAATGATAAAAGCAATCAAAATAAAGAATATAGTATTTGTACCTTTAATAGGTATGATGCTAGGAAAAATTGTTGGATCAATAACTACATTCTTTGCATATAAATATGATTTAGTTCAAAATATTTCATCATGGATGGAAGGGGACATGTCTTTAATAATGAAAGGAAGTTATGAATTATTATACTTAAGTGTTCCTATGGTTATTATAGCATTTTTATATGCAAATAAATTTACTATTGTAGGAATGGGGGAAGACTTTGCAATTAATTTAGGATTAAATTACAACTTTGTAATTAATGTAGGCTTAGCAATAGTTTCATTAATTTGTGCAGTTACAATAATTACAGTTGGTAATATACCTTTCTTAGGTCTTATAATTCCCAATATAGTAAGCTTATATAGTGGAGATAATTTAAAGAAAACACTATATCATACAGCTTTATTAGGGCCTATATTCTTACTTGCCTGTGATATTTTAGGAAGAATAATAATATTCCCATTTGAAATGTCAATTAGTTTAACAGTAGGAGTTATAGGAAGTATAATTTTCCTTTATATGATAGTAAGGGGGACAAAAAATGAAGACTAAAGATAAAAAGAGTATAATAATTTTAACAGTTTTAGCTCTAATATTAATAACTTCGTTTTTATTTATTGGTGTAAATAGTGTTAATTTTAAATATGCTTTATATAGAAGAATTCCTAAAATATATGCAATGATATTAACTGGTGCAGCAATCGGTTTTTCATCATTAATATTCCAAACAGTTACAAACAATAGAATATTAACTCCTAGTATATTAGGAATAGATTCACTATATGTATTATTACAAACAACTATAGTGTTTTTATTAGGATCATCATCTGCAATAATAAGCAATGGAAATATAAATTTCATTATTACAATAGTATCTATGCTTTTATTTTCAAGTTTAATATATAAATTTATATTTAAAAAAGGAAGTAAAAATATATTTACATTGTTATTAGTTGGTGTGGTATGCGGTACTTTATTTGAAAGTTTAACTACATTTATGCAGGTTCTTATAGACCCAGTAGAGTTTCAAGTAGTACAAGATAAAATGCAAGCTAGCTTTAATAATATAAATACTGATTTATTATTTGTATCAAGTATTGTAATAATACTATGTATAGGATATGTTTATGATTATTTAAAAATACTAGATGTTATGTCATTAGGAAGGGATGAAGCTATAAATCTTGGAGTAGACTATGACAAAATGGTAAAGAAAATGTTAATAGTAGTAGTTTTATTAACTTCAGTTGCAACTGCATTAGTTGGACCTATAACTTTTTTAGGGCTACTTGTAGTAAATATAGCAAGGCAGGTTATATCAAGTTACAAACATAGTACCTTAGGCATAGGAACTATATTAATTAGCATAGTAGCATTGATAGGTGGACAATTATTTGTTGAACAAGTAATGAATTTTGGTGTATCAGTAAGTGTAATAATTAACTTTATTGGAGGAATTTATTTCATTTACTTAGTAATGAAGGAGAGAAATAGATGATAGAAGTAAAGAATATAAGTAAAGCCTATGGAAATAAAAAAGTAGTAGATAATGTATCTTTAAATATTCAAGAGGGTAAAATAACTTCTTTCATTGGTCCAAATGGAGCTGGAAAAAGTACTCTTCTTTCAATAATGAGTAGACTTTTAAAGCGAGATTCTGGAGAAGTTTTATTAGATGGAAAAGATATTTTAAGTTGGGATAATAAAGAATTAGCGAAAAAAATAGCTATATTAAGACAATCTAATAATATTAATATTAGATTAACAATTAAAGAGTTAGTTAGCTTTGGTAGATTTCCTCATTCACAAGGAAATTTAAAAGAAGAAGATTATAAATATATAGATGAAGCAATTAATTATATGCAGCTTAAGGAATTTGAAGATAGATATTTAGATGAATTGAGTGGTGGACAAAGACAAAGGGCTTATATTGCAATGGTAATAGCTCAAAATAGTGATTATATATTCCTTGATGAGCCATTAAATAATTTAGATATGAAGCATTCAGTAGAAATAATGAAAACTTTAAGAAAGCTTTGTGATGAATTAAATAAAACCGTTGTAATAGTTATACATGATATTAATTTTGCTTCTTGCTATTCAGATTACATTGTTGCATTAAAAGATGGTAAACTTGTGAAAAATGGTGTAACTGAAGAAACTATACAAAAGGAAGAGTTAGAAAATATATATGAAATTGACTTCCATATAGAAAATATTAATAACAGAAATATTTGTGTATATTTCTAATAAAAAGAGAAGTGTATTTTATGGCAAATTATTAAATTTGCCTTTAAATAAGAAATATATTGATAATGAGTATCAATATTAAAAACAAGGAGTGTTTTAAGGATGAAGAAAAAAACAATTTTATCAATAGTAGTTTTATTAGTTATAGTTTTAGGTATATTTGGTATAACTAAATTTGTTGGAGCTGAAGGTAATGCTGAAGGAGAAACTTTAGTGGTTACACATGAGTCAGGAGAAACAACAGTTAATAAAAATCCTAAAAGAGTAGTAGTATTTGATTACGGTATATTAGATTCATTAGATAAATTAGGTGTTGAAGGAATAATAGGTGTAGTTCAAGATGGAATTCCAGAATATTTAAGTAAATATGCTAGTGAAGAATATTCAAGTATAGGAACTTTAAAAGAACCAGATATGGAAAAAATATTTGAATTAACTCCAGATTTAATAGTAATTTCTGGTAGACAAGCTGATTATTATGAAGAGTTAAATAAAATTGCACCAACTATCAATTTAAGCTTAAATAATGAAAATTATTTAGAATCATTTGAAACTAATATGAATATATTAGGAGAAGTTTTTGGTAAAGAAAAGGATGTAGAAAAAGAACTTGCTACAATTAAAGAATCTATTCAAGAGTTAAATACTAAGGTAACAGAAAAAGGTATTAATGGCCTTATTGCATTAGCTAACGATGGTGCATTTAGTGTTTATGGAGCAGAATCAAGATTTGGAATAATCCATAACGGATTTGGTGTTACTCCAGTTGACACAACAATTGAAGGGTCAACACATGGACAAAAGGCTTCATTTGAATATGTAGTAGAAAAAAATCCAGATTATTTATTTGTTGTTGATAGAGCTGCTATTGCAGGAGGAACAACATCAGCAAAAGAATTATTTGAAAATGAATTAATGGAAAAAACAGATGCTTATAAAAATGGAAATATTGTTTATTTAGATCCAAGTATTTGGTATACAGCAACAGGTGGTTTTACATCAACAATGAAGATGGTTGAAGAAATTAATAGTGCTATAAAATAGGTTTAAAGACTAGTTACGTTTTAAGTAACTAGTCTTTTGTTATGTAAAAATTAATAAAATGTAAAATAGTTGATTATGATTAAAACAAATTGATATTTATGTATAAATAAGATTAAAAAAATAGTAATAATATATGAAAATGGAAGATAAAATAATAATTGACAAATAAAACCATATAAGGTATTATTGATAATAACTTTAACACTTTAATCTGCTAAAGGGGGCGATTTGAATTAAAAATATTATACCAGAAGGAATGCGAGATTTTACGGTTGATGAGTGTAAGAGAAGAAATAAGATTATAGAAACTATTACTGAAAGGTTTAGTAAATGGGGATATAGTGAAGTTTCTACTCCAATAGTTGAATATTATAAAACTTTCAATCATAAAACTCAAGATTTAAAAGAAGAAGAAATGTACAAGTTTTTTGATAGCAGAGGAAGAATTTTAGTATTAAGGCCTGATATGACTGTACCTGTTGCAAGATTAGTTAATACTAAATTAAAAGATATGAAGTTACCTCTAAAGCTTTTTTATAATGCAGAGGTTTTTAGAGTACATGAAAGCTTTGAGGGAAAGAGAAATGAATATTTAGATTGTGGAATAGAGTTAATTGGGGCATCTGGAGAAAAAACTGACTTAGAAGTGTTAGTGACTGCATTAGAAGTATTAAAGGCATTAGATACTAAAAAAGAATTTAAGTTAGAGATAGGTAATGTAAATATATTGAAATCAGCATTAAAAGATATGAATTTATCTATTGATAATCAAAATAAGGTTATTGAGTTAATTAATAAAAAAAGTTTAACAAGTTTAAGGGAATATTTAGATGATATAGAAATTAGAAAAGAGTATAAAGAATTTTTAAATAAATTTCCTTGGCTTTTTGGTGGTTATGAAATGATTAAAAAAGCTAAAGGTTTAGCATTTAATGAGGATATGAAAAAAAATATAGAGTATCTTGAAAACTTATATTTAAACTTGCAAAAGCTTGGATATGAAAAGTATTTATCTGTTGATATTAGCATGGTACCAAGAGTGAATTATTATTCAGGAATAATTTTTAAAGGATATGTAAAAGAAATAGGTTCAACTGTTATTAGAGGTGGAAGATATGATAATTTACTAGAGAGTTTTGGTAAAAGTATTCCTGCAATAGGATTTTCAGTAGATGTAAATTTGCTCATTGATTCTTGTGATTATGAAGAAAAAGTTAATTCAGAAAAAATTATTTTAAGTAAAGATAATTATTTGGAAGAATTAAGAAAAGCAATAAATAAAACTAGAAATGGCGAAAAGATAGAAATAATTTATAAATAGAATTAAAAGGTGTGGGTGATTTGATTAGTATAGCGCTTACAAAGGGTAGGATAGAAAAAGGAGCAATTAAGTTATTAGAGCAAGCTGGATTTGGAGTTGAAGAATTAAAAGATAAGGGCAGAAAGTTGATTTTTAATGATACCAAAGAAGATATACGATATTTTTTAGTTAAAGCAAATGATACTGTTACCTATGTAGAACATGGAGTAGCAGATATTGCAATAGTAGGTAAGGATACGTTATTAGAAAAAGAAGAAAATTACTATGAGGTATTAGATTTAGGAATGGGAAAGTGTAAATTTATTGTAGCAACATTACCAGGTACTAATATTTTTAATAAAATAGGCCATATAAAAATAGGTACAAAGTATCCAGCGGTAGCAAAGAGCTATTTTGAGGGCAAAGGAATGGATGTTGAAATCATAAAAATAGAAGGATCTGTAGAGCTTGCACCTATACTTGGAATTAGTGAAGGTATTGTAGACATAATGGAAACTGGTACAACATTAAAGGAAAATGGTCTAGTTGTTGTAGATGAGATTTGTGATATTAGTTCAAGAGTGATAGTAAATAAATCAAGTTTTAAATTAAAAAGAAATGAAATAAATAGTTTTATAGATAAAATAAGAGAAGTATGTAACTAATAGTGTTTATTATATAAAACTAAAGGGGGCAAGGTTAATATGATAGACATAATAGAATTGGACAATAAGAGTATAAAAGAAATTGTAAAATGTTTAAAAAAGAGAAATAACACAGCTGATGTAAGAAGAAATGTTGAAGATATTATTGAAGATATTAAGGAAAATGGAAACAAAGCGTTAAGAGAATATACATTAAAATTTGATAAAGCAGATTTAAAGGATTTTTTAGTTTCTGAAGAGGAAATTAATAATGCTTACAACAAATGTGATAAGTCAATATTAGAGATATTAGAAGAAAGCAAGAATAATATTACTAAGTATCATGAAAAACAAAAAAAGACAGGCTATCTTTATCAAAAGGAATTAGGAATTTATATGGGGCAAAGAATAATTCCTGTTGAAAGTACAGGGGTGTATGTTCCAGGGGGGAAGGCAGCATATCCTTCATCAGTATTAATGAATGTAATTCCTGCAAAGGTTGCAGGTGTTAAAGAAATTATAATTGCAACACCACCTAATAGTGATGGTGAAGTTAATCAAAATATATTAGTAGCAGCTAAAATTTGTGGCGTTAATAAAGTTTATAAAATTGGAGGCGCACAAGCTATTGCAACATTAGCTTTTGGAACAGAAAGTATTAATCCTGTGGATATGATAGTAGGGCCAGGAAATGCATATGTAGCAGAGGCAAAGAGGCAGGTATACGGAATTGTTGGCATAGATATGGTTGCTGGACCTAGTGAAATTTTAGTTATTGCTGAGAATGATGCAAATCCAAGATATATAGCTGCTGATATGATGTCACAAGCAGAACATGATGAATTAGCATCATCAATTTTATTAACAACATCTAAAGAGTTGGCTTTGAATGTTAAGAAAGAAATTAGTATTCAAATTAAAAATCTTTCAAGAAAAGAGATAATAGAAAAATCCTTAAGTGATTATGGAAAAATAATTGTGTGTAATGATATTGATGAGTGTATAAAGCTAACTAATTTAATTGCACCAGAACATTTAGAGATTTTACTTGAAAATCCTTTAGATTACTTAGATGAAATAAAAAATGCAGGTTCTGTTTTTTTAGGATCATATACACCAGAACCTATAGGAGACTATTTTGGTGGTACAAATCATGTATTGCCTACTAGTGGAACAGCAAAATTTTCATCACCATTATCAGTTGATACTTTTGTAAAAAAATCATCATTTTTATCTTATTCAAAGCGTGCATTATATAGGGATGGCAATAAGATAATAAAATTTGCAAACGAAGAAGGATTAACTGCTCATGCAAATTCTGTAAAGGTAAGATTAGATAATGAAGAAAATTAAAAGTTATAAAGGGATAATGAATGATGAATTTGGTATAAGAGTAAATGGTAATGAGAGTTATAAAAATATTACAAAGGATGAATTAAATGAGATTATTGAAGAAGTAAAAAAAATAAATTTTAATAGATATCCGGATAATGATTCTATAGATATAAGAAAAGCATATGCAAATGTAATTGGAGTAAGTGAAGAAAATATTATTGCTGGCAATGGATCAGATGAAATGATTTCTTTAATAATAGATACTCAAATAACTAAAAGGAAAACTGTATTAACTATTAATCCAGATTTTTCAATGTATGATTTTTATACTTCTTTAAATGATGGGATAATTAAAAAATATAATACAGAAAAAGATGGCGAGTTCTCAGTTAGTAAATTTATAACATATGGTAAGAAAGTGGAGCCAAAAGTTATTATCTTTTCTAATCCTAATAATCCAACAGGTCATGTAATAAGCTCAGAAGATATTATTTTTATTTTAGAATCATTTAAAGATACTTTAGTGGTAGTTGATGAAGCTTATTATGAATTTTATGGACAAAGTATGATTGGGTATATAGAAATTTATAAAAATTTAGTTGTTACAAGAACATTATCTAAAGCCTGGGGATTAGCAGCACTAAGAATAGGATTCTTAATTGCAAATAAAGAATTGATTAAAAGCTTAAACTTAAGCAAGGTTCCATATAATTTAAATACATTTTCTCAACTAGTAGGATGTATTGTTTTGAGACATCCAGAAAGGATATTAAAAAATGTCGAAGAAATAGTGCATGAAAGAGAAAGATTATATAAAAGATTAAATGAAATACAAAAGAATAGTAATGATGAAATCAAATTTTATAAATCAAAGTCTAACTTTATTTCTGGTAGAACAAAAAATAAAGAAAAATTAAAAAAGGCGTTAGAGGATAAAGGAATATTAATAAGATATTTTGAAGATGATAGCTTTAGAATTTCAGTAGGTTCACCTTTGGAAAATGACTTTATTGTAAATATTATAGGAAATAATATGTGTGAAGTGAGGGAGAAGTGTGAAGAGAATATCTCAAATTAATAGAAAGACTAATGAAACAAATACTATTTTAGACATTGACTTAGATGGAGAGGGAATAAGTAATATACAAACTAATATAGGATTTTTTAATCATATGATTGATTTACTGGCATTTCACAGCAATATAAATATTAATTTAAATGCAGATGGAGATATTGATGTTTGTGATCATCATTTAATAGAGGATGTTGGAATTGCTTTGGGAAAATGCATGAATGAAGCATTAGGAGAAAGAAGAGGAATAAAAAGATATGGAACTTTTTTTCTTCCAATGGATGAAGCATTAGTAATGGTATCAGTAGATATTAGTGGAAGAAGTTATTTGCATTTTGAAGGGGAGTTTAAAAGAGAAAATATAGGTGATTTTTCTACAGAAATGGTTAAAGAATTTTTTAGAGCTGTTGCCTTTAATGCAGGAATTACATTGCATATAAGGGTTTTATATGGTGAAAATGATCATCATAAAATCGAAGGGATATTCAAAGCTTTTGGAAGAGCATTAAAAGAAGCTATTACTATTGAAGGTAATAGCATACCTTCTTCTAAAGGTGTTCTTTAAAAAAATTAAAGAATTGTGGGAGGATATATGATTACAATTATTGATTATGGAATGGGCAACTTAAAAAGTGTATATAATGCTTTAGTTAAGATTGGTTTTAATTGTCGTATTTCCGGGGAAATAAAAGATATAGAAAAATCGGATAAATTAATATTACCTGGGGTTGGAGCTTTTAAAGATGCAATGGATAATTTAGAGAAAATGAACTTAATTCCTATAATAAATAAAAAGGTTAATGAGGGATGTCCATTACTAGGCATTTGTTTAGGAATGCAAATGCTTTTTGAAGAAGGATATGAAGGGCAGCCTAGAAAAGGTCTTGGTTTTATAGAAGGAGAGGTTAAGCTAATAGAACCAAATGAAGAAGTAAAAATACCTCATATAGGCTGGAATAGATTAGAAATAAACAAAAAAAGTAAAATATTTAACGGACTTAACGAGGAGAGTTTTGTTTATTATGTTCATAGCTTCATGTCAACAAATATGTCAGAGGATAATTTAATTGCATATTCAGAGTATGGTGGAATTAACATACCAGGAATGGTGAATAAGAGAAATATATATGGGGCACAATTTCATCCAGAAAAAAGTGGGGAAGTTGGATTAAGAATACTTAAGAATTTTGGGGAGTTGATTGTATGATTATAATTCCGGCTATAGATATTATAGATGGTAAACCTGTGAGACTTTATCAAGGTGACTATGATAAGAAGGAAATAGTAGGTAAAGATATATTAGAAATAGCTAAGAGTTTTGAAGAAACAGGAGCAGAATATATTCATTTAGTAGATTTAGATGGAGCAAAAGTTGGAAAATTAGTCAATAAGGAAATAATTATTAAAGTTGCTAAAGAGATAAATGTGCCTGTTGAAGTTGGTGGGGGAATTAGAACTTATGAAGATATTAAGTATTTAATAGATAATGGAGTAAGTAGGGTTATTTTAGGGACAGTTGCAATGGAAGATTCTGAATTTGTTAAAACTGTTGTAAATGAATTTGGAGAAAAAATTGCAGTTGGAGTAGATTGTAAGAATGAATATTTATGTGGAAGAGGTTGGCTTCAAGAGAGTAGGATTCATTATATTAGTTTTTCTAAAAAGATGGAAGACTTAGGAGTTAAAAATATTATTTTAACTGATATTAGTAAGGATGGAACTTTAAAGGGTACCAATATAGATATGCTTAAAAAGTTAAGTGAAAATGTAAAAATCAATTTAACAGCTTCAGGAGGAGTGGCTGGAAGTGATGATATTAAAGAACTTAAAAAATTAAATATATATGGTGTAATTGTTGGGAAAGCAATTTATTCAGGATACATAAATTTAAAAGAAGCTATTGATTTATGTAAAATAAATTCCTAAAAAGATTGAAGGTGAAAGTATGCATACAAAAAGAATAATTCCTTGTCTAGATGTAAGAGCAGGAAAAGTTGTTAAGGGTATAAACTTTGTAGGAATAAAGGAAGTTGGAGATCCTGTTGAGCTTGGGGAATATTACTATAAGCAAGGTGCTGATGAACTTGTTTTTTTAGATATTACTGCCACGCATGAAGGTAGAGGGATAATGGAAAAAGTAGTTGAAAGAGTATCAGAAAAGATTTTTATTCCTTTTACTGTAGGTGGAGGATTAAGAAATATTGATGATATAAAGAGAATACTAAGAGCTGGAGCCGACAAAGTGAGTTTAAACTCAGCTGCTGTAAGAAATAAGGAATTAATAAAAGAAGGTGCTTATTATTTTGGAAATCAATGTATTGTTTTAGCTGTGGATGCAAAAAAAAGAGATGATAATAGTGGTTGGAATGTTTTTGTGAATGGTGGAAGAATTGATACAGGGATAGACGCACTTAAATGGATAGAAGAAGCAACTAAATTAGGAATAGGTGAAATACTATTAACTTCAATGGATACAGATGGAACTAAGAAAGGCTTTGATTTAGAGCTTACTAGAAAGGTAAGTGAACTTACTAATGTTCCAGTAATTGCTTCTGGTGGATGTGGAGCATTAAAAGATTTTGAAGAGGTATTTAAAGATGGGATGGCAGATGCTGCATTGGCTGCTTCATTATTCCATTATGGTGAATTAAGTATTAGAGAAGTAAAAGATTATTTAAAACAAAGAAACGTTAATGTGAGAATGTAGTTATGTGATTTATTAATATGAAGAGAAGTAATTAATGGGAGGTGTGAAATGGAGAAAATAGCTTTAGATTTTGAAAAAGGAAATGGATTAATACCTACTGTTATTCAAGATTATGAAAGTAATGAAGTATTAATGGTTGCTTATATGTCTGAAGAAAGTTTAAAACTTACTTTAGAAAGTAAAAAAACATGGTTTTATAGTAGAAGTAGAAATGAACTATGGAATAAAGGGGTAACCTCGGGGCATTTTCAAGAAGTTAAAGAAATTTGGACAGACTGTGACAATGATACTTTATTAATTAAGGTAATTCAAAATGGAGCAGCTTGTCATACAGGTAAAAAGAGTTGTTTCTTTAGGAGGGTGTGTTAAATATGGTATTAGAAGATATATTTGAAATTATTAAAGATAGAAAAGAAAATGGAGAAGATGGGTCATATACTAAATATTTATT
Organism: Clostridium sp. RTP31139st1_H3_RTP31139_211217; assembly: GCF_040227035.1. NCBI lineage: Bacteria > Bacillati > Bacillota > Clostridia > Eubacteriales > Clostridiaceae > Clostridium > Clostridium sp. RTP31139st1_H3_RTP31139_211217. The sequence goes on along the minus strand of NZ_JBCOAB010000017.1, from coordinate 26,753 downwards.
TGATAAGGGTACAGATAAGATATTGAAAAAAGTTGGAGAAGAATGCACTGAAGTAATAATTGCTGCTAAAGGTGAAGATAAAAATGAGATAGTAAATGAAATTTGTGATTTAGCATACCATGTACTTGTACTTATGGCAGATAAGGAAATAACCTTAGAAGAATTAAATGAACAATTAAAAATTAGAAGAAATAAGATTAATAATTTTAAAGGTGAAAGAAAAAGTATTGATAATGTTTAATCAATTTTAATTATTAAGGCGAGTGAATATATTTTCTAATTCAATAAAAAGATTTAATATATAAATTAATGCAAGATAGTTCAAATTAAAATTAATATATTAATGTAATAAGGAGCTAATGTTTTTATGTAAATATAAAAGCATTAGCTTTTAAAATATTTTAATGTAAAAAATATAGAATACATTAAATAAGAAATTAATGAATTTTATTAATTAATGTTTAAAATTATATATATAAGTTAATAATCACAATTGGTGATGTATTGTGATTAATATGTATAGGACATTGGTCAATAGCATAAAAGATGATGAAAATTTTAAAAAATGCAATAATAATTTTAATATAACTAAAGAAGATAAAGAAAAAGGTAAAATTGAATGCCCTAAGTGTCATAGTGAAAAAGTGATTAAATTTGGATTTTATAATGGAATTCAAAGATATAAATGCAAGAATGAAGATTGTTGTAAAACATTTATTGATGAGAAAAGTAATCCTTTTAGATATTCTAAAAAGTTTAAAGAAAATTGGGAACAATATTTTGAACTTTTTATTAAAGGGTTATCATTAAGAGAATGTGCTGCTAAAATGGGAATTACGTTAGTAACGGCATTTTTTTGGAGACATAGATTTTTAGCAGATTTATGTGAAAAAAGTTATATCAAAAAAATAGGATCTTATGTTGAATTAACTAAATTGGTTTTATATGAAAATTTTAAAGGTGATAGAGGATATCATGGGGAAGAAAGAGATAAGATTATAGTTGTTAATGCATTAAATGATTATATGGATATAAGTTCAATAATTGCTGGTAGAAAGTTTTTAGGATTTTACGAAATTAGAGATAATATTATACCTAGAATAGATGCTAAAGCTTATGTAGTTGGATTCCAAGATAGTAGATTAAAGATGTTTGCTAATGCTTTAAATGAAATTAGGAATGTAAAGTTAAGAGAAGATATTAATGAGTTAAAAATAGATTTGGCATATTCAAATAAAGTGAAGAAATGGCTTATTAAATTTAATGGAGTTGCAAGTAAGTATCTGGATCATTATTTAAGTTGGAGAGCTTTTGAATATAAAAATAATACAGAATATGAAAGAAAGAATATATTTTCAATGAAAAAAGTATATTCTCAAATTAATGTAAAAGCTAAAATTAGCACATATATATCATGGGGAAATATAAAGAAAAGGACTATAGAAATATGAGTTATTAGATAAAATAAAAAAAGATAGATTTCTACTTATTATAATAATTTATTTAAGAATGTGATGTGAAATTTATAGCTTTTTATTGGGACACTATTTTCTATTTAGAGAATAGTTTATTTTTCATGTTTAAAATTGAAAAATATTTAGTGTTTGTAATACTTTTACATATAGAATTAAATTAAGATAGTATTTAGTGAAGGAGTGTATAATGTTAGATACTTAAGCGTATAGAGTAATGTTATATCAAAATGTTGTTAACAACATTTTGATATAACATTACTCTATATAGAAAAGAATATTAGTACTAAGAAGTTGTAGATTTAAGTTGTTGTTCAATGGCTAAATAACTAGAAATATTAATAAAAGATAATGAAATATTAAAATTAGGTATTCTGTAAAAAAAATATAATGTTATATGAGTATTGAATAAAAAAGTATTTACTAATAAGGCATAAGAAAAACTATGATATAATGAGATTAATACTGTTTGATATAAAAAATCAAAAGTTAATATAAAATTCAAGGGCAATAAGGAGAAATAAAATGATTAAAGCTGTAATTTTTGATTTAGATGGAACGTTGTTAGATACATTAGAGGATTTAGCTAATGCATGTAATTATGCATTAAGAAGTTGTGGATATAAGGAACATGCAGTAAAAGATTATGTGAGATTTGTTGGAAGTGGAAGATATGTTTTAATTCAACGTATATTGCCAGAAGCTGATAGAGAAAATAAAGATATAATCAATAAGGTTTTAGCCTTTTTTGATGAGTATTATGGAGAGCATATGTTAGATACTACAAAACCATATGATGGCATTAGTGGTATGATTGATGAATTAAAGAAAAATAACATAAGGCTTGCTGTTGTATCAAATAAGCCAGATGAGTTTGCAGGCGAAGTAGTTAAAAAGTATTTTGATGATAAATTTGAAATTACTTATGGACAGAGACCTAATCATGCGGTTAAACCAGATCCAAGAACTGTATATGAAGTTATTGACTATTTAAAAGTTAGTAAAGAAGAATGCGTATATGTTGGGGATTCTGATGTTGATATGCTTACTGCAAAAAATGCTAATGTTAAATCAATAGGTGTGGCATGGGGCTTTAGAGGAGAAGATGAATTAATAAATGCTGGTGCAAATCATATTATTCAAAATCCTAATGAGTTATTAGAATTAATAAAATAGATGATCAATAAGAAAATAAACTAGATTAATTAAAATCAATATAGGGTAGTTAGTAATAATAAAGTAACTACTCTATATTTTTTACTTTTATTGATAACAATATAAATATATTGACATTTTATAAAAAAAGAGATAGCATTAACATATTACCGATAGGAATAGTGGGTAATATCTAAAATGCTATAAAGAAGGTGAGTTTATGAAGATTTCAACTAAATCAAGATATGGAATAATTGCATTGATTGACTTGGTAATTAATTCAGAATATGGTTCTGTAACTTTGAAAGCTATATCAGAACGTCAAAATATATCAGAGAGATATTTAGAGCAAATATTTTCATTACTTAGAAAGTCAGGATTAATAATTGGGAAAAAAGGGGCTCAAGGTGGATATACTTTAACTAAACACCCAAATGAAATTACAATAGGAGAAATTTTAAAAGTCTTAGAGGGTGATTTACTTTTAATAGATGTAAAGGAGTATGAAGCAAATGAAATGGAGGGATTTGTAAATAGAGAAATTTGGAGTGAAATAAATAAAAAAATAAATGATTATTTTGAATCAATAACATTAGAGGAAATTGTTAATAAATATAAAAAAGAGAAAGTAGAAATTGTATATTATATATAATTTAAACTAGTATAATATATGATTTTGATGTAATATATAAATGGTATTTATAGACATATAGGAGGGCAAAATGAATAATACTTTTTTATCAGATTTTATAATGATAACAAATTTTAAAACCATAGCATTTATTGCTGTACTAGTAGCTATATTATTTGGTGTAAACCTTATGGCTAAAAAGAAAGTTAAATTTTCAACTAGAATGATAGTTTCTACTATCGCAGGATTAATTTTAGGAGTAATAATACAATTAGTAGCAGGACTGCCAAGTGATCCAAGCGAAGTTCAATGGATTAATGAAGTAAACAAGTGGTATGGACTTATTGGTTATGGATTTATGGATTTATTAAAGATGCTTGTAGTTCCTTTAATATTTGTATCTATTATCAGAGTTATTATAAATATGAAGGCTGGTGAGAATCTAGGAAAATTAACAACAAGATCAATTTTTACATTACTAGGTACTACTGCAATTGCAGCCATAGTAGGTATTATAGTAGGAAATTTATTTAAACTTGGGGTTTCTTCAAATGTAGTTCAAAGTACAAGTGAAATAAGAGAAATAACTCCAGTTGTTGATACATTAAGAGGATTACTTCCATCTAATCCTGTTGCGGCAATGGCTGAAGGTAATGTAGTTGCTGTTGTAATATTTGCAGCATTTATTGGTAACTCAATGAAGATATTAAATAAAAAGTACAGTGATGTTATTAAGCCTGTAACTGATTTAGTTAATGCTTCATATAAGATTATTACTAGTCTTGCTATGACTGTTATTAAATTTATGCCATATGCTGTAGTTGCATTGCTTGCGAATACAATAGCAGGAAGAGGACTAGCAGCAATAAAAGAAGTTGTTTGGTTTATAGTTGCACTTTACTTAAGTATTATTATAGTATTTATAATTCATTTAATAATTATAGCTATGTTAGGTTTAAATCCTATTACTTATGTAAAAAAGGCAATGGAACCTTTGATTTTAGCTTTTACTTCACGTTCTAGTCTTGGTACTTTACCAGTTACTATTGAAACACTAACTGATAAAATTGGTGTTGATAATGGAATTTCTTCATTTGTTGGAAGTTTAGGTTCTAATATGGGGATGAATGGATGTGCAGCTATTTATCCTGCATTAATGGCAGTTACATTAGCTAATATGTCAGGAACTAAAATGGATATTAGCTTCTATGGAATGCTTATAGTTATAATTGTAATTGGATCTTTAGGTATTGCTGGACTACCAGGAAGTGCAACAATGGCTGTTTCAGTAGCAATTTCAGGAATGGGAATGGGAGCATATTTCCCATTAGCAGGAGGAATAATAGCAATTGACCCTATATTAGATATGGGACGTACTATGCTAAATGTTAATGGAACAATGGTTACAGCAGTTGCTGTTGGGAAAAGTTTTAATAAAATTGACAAAGAAAAATATAATAGCAAATAAAATGTATATTTTGGAATAAAGACCTCTGTAAAAGTGTTTACAGAGGTTTTTATTATGAATTTTATATAAAATTTTCGCGGAAAAAATAGAATATTAATATTAGTATCTTTTGATATAAAGCAAAATGTAGTAGAATAATAGTTATGTAACATAAATGGAATATATGTTAAATCTATGATGGGAGATAGAGGAATGGTAAACAAAAAGAAAAAGAAGAAAAAAGATAAAAAATCATTAGGCTATAAGCAGAGATTGAATTTAGTTTATTCTATTGTATTTTGCTTGTTAGGTTTTTTAGTTATTAGATTAGGATGGTTAATGTTAGTAAGTGGTAGAGCGTTAGAAGCTAAGGCAAATTCAGAGTGGCAAAGAGAAATCAGCGTGACTGCAACTAGAGGTGATATTTTAGATAGAAATGAATCAGTATTAGTATCTTCTGCTAATGTTTATAGACTTGATTTTGATTTGGATGCCATTAGAACTCATATAAAAAATAAAGATGTAACTAAAGAGGAAATTGCAACTCAAATAGCCTCTGTGGTAACAGAAGTAAGTTATGATGAAATTTTGGAAGCATTAAATAAAAAAAATAGTGATGGCAGTGATGCAACATACGCAAGACTTGCAAGAGGAATAACAAAGGATGTTGCAGATAGTGCAGATGATTTAGGTATATATGGATTAATTGTGTCAAGAGATGTTAAAAGATATTATCCAAATGGAAATTTCTTATCAACAGCTTTAGGTGGAATTAATTCTGAAGGGGTTGGATTAACGGGAATAGAATTACAATATGATGAATATTTAGCTGGTATTTCAGGAATGAAAATCGGAGGCTATGATAGTTGGGGAAATAGATTACCATTTGAAACATATAAATTTACACCTCCTGTAGATGGAAATGATATTATATTAACTATAGATGAAAACTTACAATATGTTGCTGAAAAAATAGCACAAAAAGGTTTAGAAGAGCATAATGCAAAGGGAGTTCATGTTTTAATAATGGATCCTAATAATGGAGAAATTCTTGCGATGGTAAATAAACCTGACTATGATCCTAATACGCCTTATGAAGGATATGAATCTTTTGAGGGTGAAACTGAAAATGATCAAATTCAAAATATGTGGAGAAATTGGCTGGTAAGTGATACTTTTGAACCAGGATCTACTTTTAAGACAGTTACAATGGTAGCAGCATTAGAAGAAGGTTTAGTAAGTGATGATGATATATTTGTTTGTAATGGATCAGTTAAGTTTGGAAATACAACTGTTCATTGTTGGAAGCATGAAGGTCATGGAACTCAAACTTTAGCTGAAGTATTAAAAAACTCATGTAATGTTGGTATGATGGAAATTGGACAAAGACTTGGAATAGAAAAATTAAATAAATATATTTATAAATTAGGATTTGGAAAAACAACAGGAATAGATTTGCCAGGGGAAGCATCTGGTATAGTTAAATCAAGTGATACTGTATCAGCTATTGATTTAGCAACAATTTCGTTTGGACAAACTAATACAGTGACATCATTACAACTTATGACGGCATTTAATGCAATTGCAAATGGTGGTGATTTAATACAACCTCATATAGTTAAAGAAATTTCACATGAAGATGAAAGTGGAAATAGAATTATAGATGAGGAAATAAAGGCAGCTATAAAGACAGATGTATTATCAGATGAAAGTACAGCTTTATTAAGAAGTTATTTGGAAAGAACTGTAACTAAAGATGGTCCAGATGGATCTTTTGTTCAAGGATATAATGTTGGTGGAAAAACTGGTACAGCTCAAAAGGTTGACCCTGAAACGGGAACTTATTCAAAGGATAAGTATATTTCATCAATGATAGCATTGGCTCCAGTAGAAAATCCACAAATAACGGTATTTATTGCAGTAGATGAACCAAGTAATGGAGCTTATTATGGTGGTGAAGTTGCAGCACCATTAATGAAAGAATTATTTGAAGAAGTATTTAAGTATATGGATTCGCCACTTGCTAAAGAAAGATTTTCAATTTATAAGAATGTAATTATTCCTGATGTAAGAGGAAAATCTATAGAAGAAGCAAAAGAAATATTAAAAGCAAATAATTTAGAAGCTGAAGTAAAAGGAAATGGAAAGACTATAGTTTCTATGGATACTTATCCAGGAGCTACAGTTAAAGAAGGAACTACTATTACAATAACAGCAAAAGATAGTGGTCAAGTTGAAAAACAAGTAATAATGCCAGATTTAAAAGGAAATACAGAAGAATTCGCAACTTCTATCTTAAATAATTTAGGGTTGGTTTATGAATTTGAGGGAGAAGGAAATGTTTATTCACAAAGTGTTACAGCAGGTAATAAAGTAGTTAAAGGAACAAAAGTTACTATAACGCTTAAGAAAGAATTTGAATATTAATAAGTATATTCTGAGGAAGGTAATATGAAAAGTAATGGAAAAAATATAAAAAAGGGAAATGTGAAGAAAAAAAGACGTGTAAAACGTAAGCGAAGATATAAAGCTGTGAATTTATATATACTTTGCTCTGTTATGGCTTTAGTTGCTATTGGAATAATTATGGTTTTTTCAGCAAGTTATTATGATGCCTTATATAAACATAAAGATGTTTTTTATTTCTTAGGTAAAGAATTGACATGGGCTCCTATTGGGATTGTTGCAATGATAGTAATGATGTTGGTTGATTATCATGTGTGGAAAAAGTTCACTGTACTCGGATATGGGATAACGATTGTGGCATTAGTTGCAGTATTATTGTTTGGAGAAAATATTAATGGTGCAACACGTTGGCTTAATATAGCAGGTATATCTTTCCAACCATCGGAGCTTGCAAAATATATAATTGTATTTTTCTTAGCAATGATGATTGAAAAGTATGGACAGGTAAAAAAGAATTGGATAGTTCCATTAATATACTTAGGAGCCGCAGGTGTATTTTCTATATTAGTTTTTATGGAGAATAATTTAAGTATTGCAGCTATAATAATGTTTGTAGCATTTATTATGGTTTTTGTATCAGGAATGAATGGAAAAGAAACAATTGCATTAATGGGAGCTGGTGGAGTTTTAGGTGCCATGGGAATTTTTAGTTCTGATTATAGAAGAGAAAGATTTATGAGTTTTACAAACCCATGGAAATATGCTAATGATGAAGGGTATCAATTAGTTCATTCACTTTATGCAATAGGATCAGGTGGATTGTTTGGAGTTGGACTTGGCAATTCTAAACAAAAGGCATTATATATGCCAGAACCACATAATGACTTTATATTTGCAATAATAGCAGAAGAGTTGGGGTTAGTTGGATGTATTATAATTATGGCAATTTTTGCTGTATTGATTATTGCAGGTATTGATGTTGCTATGAAGGCTAAAGACAAGTATGGAAAGCTATTGGCAGCAGGTATTATTTCAGTAATAGCAGTACAGGTAATAATTAATATAGCAGTTGTTACAGGAAGTATGCCAGTTACAGGGGTGCCTTTACCTTTTATAAGTTATGGTGGTACATCACTTGTATTTAACTTAGCTGCAGTAGGAGTATTACTTAATATATCAAGACAAACAAAAAGTCATAAAGATGAAATTCAAGAAAAAATAATTAAGAGTAAAATGAATGTTTAATAATTTAGAGGCTGCAAGTGTAGCCTCTTTTATTTAAAAAAATATGGTTAATATAGTAGAAGATATATTTTGATGGTTTTAATGGGGGGAAAATAATGGGTAGCAAATCAGGTGATTTAATTAGAAATACTATAATAATAGTTTTAAGTAGTATTATTTATGGAATAATTATTACTGGTTGTAGTGATAATACAAGTTTTAAAAGTACAGAATTAAACAATGTTTTTATTGATAATTTAAATATAGGAAGTTCTATACAAAATATTAATTTGAAAAAATATACAGAAAGTAATAGATATTCTGGTGACTATATGTGTAAATTTGAAGAACTTATAATTGATTCAGAAGATAATAAAGTTAAGTATTTATTTGGAAGATTTGATGAGAAGAGGATAGTTATATCTATAAATAATAAAAGAAATTTAAGCTATATATATGAAGTGTCAGAGATACTTGGATATAATTATAAAGAAAAGTGGAAAGATAGGGAACAGCAGTTAAAAGAATATATTTATTATGATAATATAAATGGTATAAAAGCTGAATTTATATATTCAGATTTTGATAGTAGTTTAGCTTGGGTTACTTTATCTAAGGTTAAAAATTATTAAATGTACATAATGGAAAATATTGTGTTGAAGATGATTAAGTTAGTTAGAGTAACGGGGGATGAGTATGTCAGGATATAGAAATTTGAGAGAGGTAAGATTAGTACCAATAGTTTTAATATTTTTAAATTTATTTGCTGTAGTAATTTTTTATTTAAAAAAAGCTGGGTTAAATTATAATTGGTTAAACGTAATTAATGAAACTGACTTCATTAATATAGGAACATTTTTATTATTATTTGTAGGATTTTTAATTTTGACTAATATTAAGGTAGAAGCTACTGAAGAAGTATCTGATTTTATAAATAAAAAATTAAGTTATATGAATTATTTAAATATTATCTATTTGATAATCGTTCTTATCGCTGTTAGGGATAAAATAGTAATGATGGCAGCATTTAATATAGAGGTATATTTATTAGCTATATATTTAACAACAAGAAATATGTATGCTGAAAGGCTTAGATATGTAAAGGGAGAATGTGAACATGTATTAAAAAAACAAGAAAGTAGCGTATGGTGGAGATGGAAAATATGGATTAATCCTTATGAAAAAGTAAAGTTTTCAGAAAGATTATCAGCAATTAAACTTTTTGATATCATTAGTATAATTATAGTTGCTTCTATATTTTCAAATAGATCTGTTGATGGAATAATATTTTTACTTCTTATAATTAGACCTATAGCTTTTATATTGGAATTAATAATTCCTGTACAAACATCTATTTGTGGTATATGTACAGATATAGTTGAAAAATCTGAAAGCAAAAGCTCTAGAATTTATTATGCAATTTATATAACTGATTACGAAAAGAAAAGAGAGTATATTCTTTATGTTAGAGATTATCCATATATTAGTAGTGGACAAAAAATAACGGTAGTGCATGGAGCCATATCTAAAAGAGCAATTTATGTAAAAGAGATGAATTTAGACATAAGATAAAAATTGCTTACTTAATGGGGAATTAAAATATAATTAAATAAAATAATGGAGTGAAGAGAGTATGAACATTTTTAGCTTATTAAATAATGATACATCAGAATTAAGTGAAGAGGAAAGAGAACTTGTAGAAAGTTTTAATGAAGCAATAAGAGAAAAACTGATAGAGGCATTAGCTGAATGTGAAATAAATGAATTAATAAATGAGTTAAATTATGATGAAAATGTTTTTAGAGAAAAACTAACAGATATTTTTATTAATGGAAAAAAGGGATATATTAAAATGCCTACTAAGACTTTGATAGATATATTTCTAGATAAAAAAGATGAAGGTGAATTTATAAATTTAATTGAAAGCTTAGGTGGTATATAAAATTGAATTGTTGGATTTTTATGTAAAATCATACTTCAAATTAAATGATACAAGTATGGATAAGTTAGAATTAGAAATTGGATGAATAATGAAGGATAACGTTAAAGGAAATTCAATAGAATTAATTAAAAAATAAATTAGTATTATAAGATAAAATAATAGTAAAATTTTATTAAAAGGCAATGGATAATAGGAGAATTCATTGCCTTTTTGGTATACTATAATAATATATGGTTGATAAGTGGTTAATATATTATTGTGTATACTTTAATTCTTAGCTTAAAGTTAAATATTTATTTTATAATTTTAGTTTTGTAATTAGTAGTTGTGTAATTAAGTTTAAATTGGAGGATTGGAATATGAAGATATTATTAATGAAGTTAGAATTAAGAGCTGAATGGGTTCATTCATTAAAAGAAAAAAGAATGGTAGTTTTAAGTTTGACTAAGAGGTTATCTAATAAATTTAATGTTTCTGTATCAGAAGTACAATATCAAGATATTCATCAACAAATAGGAATCGGTATTTGTGCAGTAGCAACTTCAAAGGATGTGTTGAGCGCATTACAAGAAAAAATACTTGATTTCGTGGAGGACAATACTGATGCTGAATTAATTAAAATAGAAGGTGATATTACAGAGTTCTAATTTATTCCATGAATCTATGAAAAAATTTCTAAAGGAATTATTGACAAAATAGACAAACTAATGTATATTAATATCAACAAAGCAAAACAATTAAATATTTGAATCTTATCCAGAGTGGTGGAGGGACTGGCCCTGTGAAACCCGGCAACCTGTTAATAGTTAAAACTTAACAGTTAATAGTTGAAATAAAAACAAAAATGTTTTTATTTTTTAGAAATTTAGTAAAATTTCATAAATAACTATTAATTATAAACTAAAAACTATTGACGTTGGTGCTAATTCCTGCAGTTTTATAACTGAGTGATGAGAGAGTAAATTAGTAGTGATTTTTATACGCGCTTGAGTTTATTCTCTAGCGCATTTTTTATTATCTAAAATTAGATGTTTAGTAATATGGAGGTGGACAACTATGATTAAAATGCAAAATGTGAAGAAAAGTTTTGGAAAAACAGAGGTATTAAAAGATATTTCTTTAAATATAAATCAAGGTGAAATTTATGGGCTTATAGGACATAGTGGAGCAGGAAAATCAACTCTTTTAAGATGTATAAATGCCTTAGAGGATTATAACGAAGGTTCAATTAAAGTTATGGACAAAGAGGTAAAACTTTTAAGTGAAAAGGGTAAAAGAGAATTAAGAAAAGAGTTAGGAATGATATTCCAAGGCTTTAATCTTTTAAGTAGAAAAAATGTGTTTCAAAATGTGGCATTACCATTAGAAGTATGGGGATATGATAAAGCATTTATAAATAAAAGAGTAAATGAACTTCTTGAGATAGTAGGACTTTCTGAAAAGGCTAAAAGCAAGCCGGCGGAATTAAGTGGTGGACAAAAGCAAAGGGTTGCAATAGCAAGAGCTTTAGCGTTAGAGCCAAAAATTCTTTTATGCGATGAAGCTACTTCAGCATTAGATCCAAAAACAACAAAGGATATACTTTCATTATTAGAAGATATAAATAAAAAATTAGGAATTACTATAGTAGTAGTTACACACCAAATGGAAGTTGTTAAGCAAATATGCCAAAAAGTTGCGTTACTTCAAGGAGGAGTACTTGTTGCAGAGGGAAAAGCTGAAGAAGTATTCCTAAGGCCAGAAGTATCATTGAAGAAATTTTTAGGAGAGTTAGATGATGATACTTTACCAAGAGAAGGAGTTAATATTAAATTGTTCTTCCCAAGTGATTCATCAGAAAATGCACTTATAACAAAAATGGCAAGAGAACTTAATATTGATTTTTCTATTGTAGGAGGAAAGCTAGAGAAATTTAGAGATAAAGTTTTAGGAACTTTAACTATAAACATAAATGAAAAGGATAGGGAAGAAGTAATGAAATATCTATCAGCTAAAGATATTATATTGGAGGTGTTATAAAATGGATAGTAAAATGATAAATATTATAATTGAAGCACTTGGACAAACTATTTATATGGTATTTTTCTCAACATTATTTGCAAGTGTTTTAGGCTTTATACTAGGGATAATAGTAACTGTTACATCTCCAACTGGATTAAGACCCAATATTTTTATATACAAGTCTTTAGATGTAATAATAAATGTACTTAGAAGTTTTCCATTTATAATCTTAATAGTTTTTATTATTCCATTAACAAGAGCTATTGTTGGTACACCAATTGGTGAAACGGCAGCAATAGTACCGTTAACAATAGCGGCAGCGCCATTTGTTGCAAGAATAATAGAATCAGCGCTTAAAGAAGTTGATCCAGGAGTAATTGAGGCAGCTAAATCATTTGGAGCTTCAAATCTTCAAATAATTTTTAAGGTAATGCTTAAAGAAGCAGTGCCAGCAATAATTTCAGGTTTAACATTAACTATAATTAATATAATAGGATATTCTGCAATGGCAGGTAGTGTTGGAGCAGGAGGATTAGGAAAGGTAGCAATAAGTTATGGATATCAAAGATATCAAACAGATGTAATGATTGTTACAGTTATTATTTTAATAATAATGGTTCAAGGACTTCAAAGTTTAGGAAACTATTTATATAAAAAATTAAGTTAATTAGTATATTTATAATAAATTTAGGGGGAATTCAAAATGAAAAAAAGAAGTATTTTAACAGCAATAATAGCAGGAATAGTATCAATTGGATTAATTGGGTGTGGAAATAGCGAAGGATCATCTAATGATAGTTCTTCAAATGGGGATGATAAAGTAATTAAGGTAGGGGTTTCACCAGTTCCACATGAAGAAATTATGGAAGTTGCAAAACCACTTTTAGAAGCAAAAGGATATACAGTAGAAATAGTTGAATTTACTGATTATGTATTACCAAATACAGCATTGGAATCAGGAGAAATAGATGCAAACTATTTCCAACATATAGCTTACTTAAATTCATTTAATGCAGATAATGGAACTCATTTAACTTATACAGCGGAAATTCATTTAGAACCAATGGGTGCTTTCTCAAAGAAATATAAGACAGTAGATGAAGTTGAGGAAGGAGCAGTGGTAGCAGTACCAGATGATCCATCAAATGAAGCAAGAGCATTAAGAGTTTTAGCTGCAGCAGGATTAATTGAGGTTAATGATGGTGAATTAATTACTACAGCAGATATTACTTCAAATCCTAAAAATTTAGAGTTTAAAGAGTTAGAAGCAGCAACTTTACCAAGAGTATTAGAAGATGTTGATATAGCTGTAATTAATGGTAACTATGCTTTAGAAGCTGGTCTTGATGTTAATAATGATGCATTTTATGCCGAAGATAAGAATGTTGAAAGCTTAAAAGAAAGAAGAAATGTTTTAGCAGTTAAAGAAGGTAATGAAAATAGTCAAAAGATAAAAGATTTAACAGAAGCTTTAACTTCTGATGAAGTTAGAGAATTCATAGAAGAAAAATATAAGGGGGCAGTTGTTCCAGTATTTTAATCATATAAAAGCAATAAATAAAAAAATATAATAATTACTTGGGGAATTAGTTATTATAAGGGGCTTAAATAGAGAAGAGGGATTTACAATTAATTTTGTAAGTCCCTTTTATAGTTTTTTATAAATGTTTAAATGGTATTTCAAATAGCAAGAATATGAAGACATGCTTTAAAAATACCAACAAATAAAGTATACTGTATATTATGTATAAATATAGAAAAATATTATGTAGATAATAGCACAAGTTTAAAAGGTTTAGTTAGAAGGGAGACAAGCTATGAATGTTTCAAGTATAAATGTAGGATTAACAGGAGAAGATTTAATAAGTATATATAATGATTTTGTAGCGATTAAAGAAATTAAAATTAGTAATATTGATGTAAAAGAGGACATAAGAATTTCAGGATCTTTTACGAAAGGATTAACAATAAACTTTGAAGTGAAAGTTAAGCTGAATTCTATGGAAAATGGATTGATTAATGGGGAGTTAACTGGATTTAAAATATTAAATATAGGAATACCTTCATTTATAAGAAAGACAATATTAAAATTTGCATTAAAATCGCTAAGTGATGTAGGAATTAATTATGATAAAGGAAAGGTTATTATTCAATATAAATATTTATTGAAAGATATACCATATGTAGATTTTGATATATATAGTATTTATTGTGCTTATGGAGTTTTTAATGTTGAACTTAGAAATGCTAAATTCTCTTTAGGAGGAGAATTAAAGAAAGAAATCGAATTGTTAAACTTTGAAAAGGAAAAAGTACCAGAGTTTAATGAAGAAGATATAAGTAAAACAGAAGATTCGTATACTAAAGGAAGAGAGAAGATAAAAGATAAGTTGCCAAATAATGCAAAGAAATATAGTGACTATATCTTTGTATTACCAGATATTGCAGCGTTAATATATAGATTACTTAAAGATAAAAGAGTAAGCATGAAAACAAAGTTAGTTATATCAGCAGCTGTAGCATACATTGCAGTGCCATGTGACATTATTCCAGATAAGGTGCCTTTTATAGGGAAAATAGATGATATTGCAATAGGCGTTTTTGCATTAAATGTTATAATGACAGATGTTCCATTAAATGTAGTATTAGAAAATTGGCAAGGTAAAAATGATATATTAATAGTGTTGAAAAACGTTATTGATTATGCAACTAATTTTACAGGAGCAAAAAATATTGATAGTATTTATAGGGTTATGGAAGAGGTTTTATCAGTATAAATAAAATATTTAATTTTTAAATTAAAATATAAAAATTGATAATTATAGAAAATATAATATGAATAAATAAGAAAGGATGATTGAACTTGAAGTATTATGCTGTTTACAGAGGTAAGTCAGGAGCACCTAAAATTTTTACTTCATGGGATGAATGTAAAAAAGAAGTAATAGGCTTTAAGGGAGCAATATATAAAAGTTTTCCAACGGAACAAGAAGCGGTGAATTTTATTTCTATAAATTCTAATGGGAAGTTAGGATTTAAAGATGATGCTGAAGCTACAGAAGATGAAAAGGGGCTATTTATTTATGTTGATGGTAGTTTTGCTGTTGATAAGGGAAATTTCTCTTATGGGTTAGTTGCTGTACAGGATGGCAAAATTATTTATGAAGATAAAGGTGAGGGTTTCGACAAAGAAGCAATTGCTTTAAGAAATGTATCAGGAGAAGTTCTTGGAGCAAAAATGGCTGTTGAATTCGCACTTAAAAATAATTTTAAAGAAGTAACAATAGCATATGATTATCAAGGTGTTGAATCCTGGGCTTTAGGAACTTGGAAAAGAAATAATAGAATAACTTCAGAATACAATGAATATATGCAAAATAAGATGAAAGAAATAAATGTGAAATTTAAAAAAATAAAGGGTCATAGTGGACATAAATATAATGATTTAGCAGATAAATTAGCTAAAGAAGCTTTAGGGATAATATAATTTCTACATTGTTAAGGAATATGTACTTATTTGACGAAATTAAGGACTATAATACTTTAAAAAATGATTATTTTATAATAAAAATACACATACTACTTTTAGAAATTAAAAAGAGAGGTGTTTTTTTTGGGAAAAATAATTAAAAGTTTAGCAATAGGAACTGTTTTTGGAGTAGCAATGGGAATGATGATTTTACCAGAGCTAGATAGAAAGACTCAAAGAAACATAAAAAAGACAAGTAGAAAAATTATGGGTGCTGCAGGAGATGCATACGATAATATTTTAGATTATATTTACTAATAAAAAAAAGGTTAAAACTGTTATAGAATTCTATAACAGTTTTTTTGAGTTATTTTAAATATAATTGAAATTAAAAGTCAAAAAATATATTTTTTTGGATTTCTTTATGTTATAATATAATTATTAATGAATGTGTAATTAATATAAATGTAGATAAAGGAAGAAAAAAGCTATGGAGATACTTACTTTAGGTGAAAAGATAAAAAGGCGAAGAAAAGAATTAGAAATGACACTTAAGGACTTAGCAGGAGACAGAATTACACCAGGACAAATTAGTTTAGTTGAGTCAGGAAGATCAAATCCTTCAATGGATTTATTAGAGTATTTAGCAAATGCGTTACAGACATCAGTAGAATATTTGATGGAGTCAGAAGAAACTCAGGCAGAGAAGATATGTGTATATTATGAACAAATGGCAGAGACATATATTTTAAATCAGGACTATATAAGTGCTGAAAAATACATAGAAAATGCATTGTATTATGCTGAAAAGTATGATTTAGAGTATAGGAAAGCAAAAAATTTATTTTTAAGAGCGAACATATGTAAAGCAAAGAATGAATTGGTATTAGCACAACAATTATATTTATCAGCAAATGTAATATTTATTAAGAGAAATAATTTTGAACAGGTAATAAATACTTTTTTAAATTTGGGGAAGATAACTTTAAGTTTAAAAGCATATCATTCGGCAACAAGTTATTTAAAACAAGCTGAAAAGGTATATTTAGATAATAATATTGGAAATGATTCTTTATTAGGTGAAATTTATTATGAAATGGCTGAAAGTTATTTTAAAATAGATGACATAAAAAAGGCGATAGATTATACGTTTTTAGCTAAGCAAAAATTTGAACAAGTTCAACATCGCGAAGAATATGGAAAAGCATTATTATTATTATCTCAAGAATATAATAAAAAAGGTGACTTAGTAAATGCAATAAAATACTCTAAGAAGACATTAGAAGTATATAGAGAATTAGAAGAAGAAAAAAATATTTCAGCAATTGAAAATAATCTAGGAAAGTTATTTTTTGAATTTGATAATATAGAAGAAGCATTTAGACATTATAATGTTGCAAAAGAAATACGTATGAGAAATAACGATACTAATGTAATAGAAACATTGATAAATATTTGTGAAGGATATATAAAAATCAAAGAAATTGATAAATGTGAAGAAGTATTAGAAGAAATAAAAACGTTAATAGATGGAACTGATGTTGAACAGATAATAGAACAAAATTTATTATGGTATAGAGTATATACTATTAAAGAAATGGCAGATGAAGCAGAACTTGTATTATTAGAAACATTTAATTTAGCTAAAGTAAATGGCTTAGAGAAAAGGGCAGCGGAGTTAGCTATACTTTTAGGCAGATACTACATAGGGATTAAGAAAGACTATGAAGCAGCTAAATACCTAGATGAAGGTGTTAAAATATTTAGAAATTTAGGCATACTAAATAACTAAACTGGGGGTAGCTATGGAGATATTATCAACAGGAGAAAAAATAAAAAGAGCAAGAGTTTATAAGGGCATTACTCTTAAGGAGTTGTGTAGGGATAGAATTTCTATTTCTAAAATGAGTTGCATTGAAAATGGTAAAATTAAAGCGGATGAAGAGTCACTTAAGTATATTGCTGAAAAGTTACAGATTGATTATAATTATTTAACCCAAGATGTATATGAGCAAATTAAATCAAATATAGAAAATATTAAAACAAATAATTATTCTTTAGAAAAATTAGATAAAATGATTGGCTATAATTTAGAATATTCATGTAAGCATAATTACAATGATTTAGCATTAGAGCTAATACATATTTTATTTGAAGTATATATACAAAATAATAAGTTAGAGAAAATACAGCTAATAATATCAAAATATTATGAGCTGTATCAAGGCTCTAAAGATAATGAAGAGATTATTATTTATTATAATGATATGGCAAGATTCTTTATGAAAACAGGTGAGTATCATGAAGCAATAAGTTATTACTCAAGAATAAGGGATGTTTTTGAAAAAGAGGAATTAAGTTATAATGATAAGTATATTTATGCGTGTTTTTATGAAGGGATTTGTTATAAAAATATCAATTTAATAGAAAAATCATACGATTGCTTAAAGAAAGTAATTAATTATACTGAGAAATTTAAAACAGATAAAGATAAAGGTGATTATTATCACGAATTTGCTATTGTTAATATATTATTATATAAGGTTGAAGCGGAAAAATATTTAAATATGGCGCTTCAATATAAAAAGAATGATTCTATTGAATTGGCAAGATTTAAAGAAAAAAATGGTGAAATTTATTTTAAGGTTTATCAAGTAGATAAAGCTATGGAGGAAATAAGAGAGGCTGTTAAAATATATCCTAGAGCTGAAAAACGTGGATGTGGAGAGTTCTTAATACAAGCTATATCAACTTTATATAAAAATGGGCAATTTGATGAAGCATTTAAATATACTGATGAAGCACTAGATTTAGCTATTAATATAGATGATGAAAAGTTAATAGAAAAAGCATATTATTTTAAAGGCATGGTGCATCAGAAAAGACATGAATATATTCAAGCTGAAATGTACATGAATTTAGCAACAGATTTTTTATTAAGATTTGCTAATAATGAGGAAAGATATATAAGATATAATGAAATGGCTGAGTTATATTATAATTTAAATGAGTTAAAAGACTCAATAAAATATTTCACTTTAGCAATACAGTTAGAGAAAAAGTTATAAAAATAAGAGGGAGAAAAATATTTTTCTCCCTCTTATTTTTATATTTATATATTAAACTTATAGAGCTCATAATAATTATTTAGTTGTCATGATGTAAAAGGTTTGACATCCATATCCAAAATGACCACTTTGTTTTAGTGTTATTTAATAAAGATGGATTAAAAAATAGTCCCCTCATAAAAAAAACGCCCCTTTGCTTTAAACTTTATATTATTAGTATATAGCAAAAAAATAAATATTGTATTCACGGTAATGCTTTAGATTTTGTACAATAAGTGTTAAATGAAGAAAAGGAAATTTTCTTTAAAAGCATAAAAACACCTAAAAAAGGTGTTTTTAGTACATTATTTAGTATTTTTAAGTACAATTAGTTTAGCACCATATCCTTTTAGTTCGGTTATAACATTTAAAACTGAACTTTTCTTTGAATATTTAAATTCTATTTTAGGATAGGAAGCTTTATGAAGTATTTCTTTTTCTTCCTTACTAAGTCTATCAGGAGAGCCCATAGAAAGCCAGTAATTATAAGAAGAGCCTGTTGTTTCATTAACTTCATAAGTTATTATCCTTGAAGAGCTTTTAATATTAACTATATTAAGTGAATATTTTCTCTCAAATGATTTTTTTACTCCACTTTTTTGGTAAATATTTTCATAACTTGCTAAAGTGTTAACATCATCATTGTGAGAATATAATAAAATTGCATAATAGTTGTCAGCTTTAGTTACTATATAGCCATCATCTAAAGAAATTATATCATTGCCAAGTTTACTGAAAAGATAATAAGCATAGTAAGAGGGTTTTCTAATTCCCATATCATTTACTATCCCAGGAGCACCAATAAATACCTCGTTAGTAATATTGATTTCCTTTTCTAAAACATCAAATGCCTTTAAAAAACTTAGTGAATTACCTTTGAAAAGCATATTGTGAATAATATAAGGTAACATATAGGCAGTATCATATATAGAGTTTAAGTGTGAACTAGAAGAAAAATCAGTAGTAGCTACATCTAGTTCATAGTTAATAGTTATAAACTCTCTTAGATTTTCTTTTATAGAAGATGATAAGCGGGAATCAAATTGAAATTTAAATTCATTTATATCCACTATATCTAATTCGTTAAAATAATCAATAAAACTACTTAGTATATTTTTATATTTTTCTAAAGAGTATTCAAGGTTATCTAGTAAAATTAAAGGCTTAAGAGAAATTGTTGATAAAAAGTCTAAAACACCTTTAGCTTTATTCCAGTTATAAAAATCTGAGTCTAAAAATACTCCCATATCACTATGGAACATTTTTTCAAGTCTTCCATATTCAAAATGAATTTCTTCTTGAATTTCTTCTAATATATCTTTATTATCTTCTATAAGTAAGTCAAATGATTCGCCTAAGTTGATACACTCTTTAAAGTTTTTTTCTAAAGGTTTAATAACTTTATCCATGTCTACGTGAATATTCCACAACTTATTTTCAAAGTTAAATCTGCTATAATTATCTAAACAATATGATAATGAATCTAAAGCGTCGGCTAATGAAAGTTCCGTATATTGTTTAGATGCTTCGTATTGCTTTTCAGTAGTTGCATTTTTCTTTCTATATTGAAGAGGAGTACACCCATAATAAGATTTAAAATTTTTATTGTAATAACGAACATGAGAAAATCCTATTTCATCTGAAATTTCTGATATACTCATATCACTATCTAATAATAACTTGATAGATTCTTCTATTCTTGTTAAGTTAATTAAATCTGTAAAGCTATAACCGGTTGCATATTTGATTTCATGAGAAAGATAATGTGGACTTAAAAATTCTTTCTTTGCAATTTCTTGTAAGGTTATATTATTGTTGTAGTTATTAAATATATATTTAGATATTCTATGATACCTATCTAATTGTTCTGTCTTTTCTTTAAGCTCCTCTTTTTCATGTGTTAGATAATGAAAATTATTAATAAGATGATAAAGTAATTTTATTAGTAGTTCTTCTATTTCCTCATCGTAATCTTCAAGTTTTTGTACATATTCACAAAGCGTTTCTGAAAGAAGTGTTTTTAATTCATCGTATTCCTCGCCATTTTGATTTTCATTAGCATTAGAATTTGTATAAAAAAATACATTATTTATATCTTTATAATATTTACCAAAAAAGTACGGATCTATATTAAAAATTAAAACTTTATTATCATCATCGCTTTTTATTTCATGTGACTCATCTGAATTTATAATTTCCACTTCCTTTTCGTTAAGCACAAAAGAGTCAGTATCTATTTTTATATGTAATGAACCCTTCAAAACATATATAATCTCAATAGAATTATGCCAGTGAGTTGGATAGTTCTTTATATTTAAGTAGGAGATTTTTATTGGTAAATCAAAAGGATAGTTTATATATTCTCTTCTCAAAAGTTCCACCTCAAATTTCTTATAAATTAATTCTGTAATTATTATAACAATAAGTTCCAATAAAAACAAAAAAAGAAATAGTAATAAGGTATAATTAGAGGAAAATAAGTTATAATTAGTATAGGAAAAATTATTAAAAAAAATAATCAAATTTACTTTGACTTTCTTTGACTTTTGTATTAAAATAAAATTAAAGTTAAGAATACTAATAAGAGGTGATTATAAATGAATGTTGAAAGAATGACATTAAGAGTACAACAAGCACTAAATGATGCAAATTTAATAGCAGTAAAATATAGTCATCAACAAATTGATGTAATTCATTTATTTGCTGCATTAGTAGAGGCTGATGACGGATTAATACCTAATATTTTCACTAAAATGGGAATTAATGTGAAGATGATGAGGGTTGATATAAAAAATGCTTTAGATAAAATGCCAAAAGTTATGGGAGAAGGAGCAAATAGCTCTGGAGTTTATATAACAAGACAAGTTGATGAAGTACTTGTAAAAGCAGATGAGTTAGCTAAAAAGTTTGGAGATTCTTATATTAGTGTAGAACATTTAATATTAGCAATAATGGATGTTGATAAAAGCGGACCTGCTAAACAAATTTTAAATAAATATAATATAAATAAAGATAATTTCATGAAGGTTTTATCGGAAGTTAGAGGAAGTCAAAAAGTTGATACTCAAGATCCAGAAGGAACTTATGATGCGCTTGCAAAGTATGGTACAAATTTAGTAGAGCTTGCTAAAAAGCATAAATTAGATCCTGTAATAGGAAGAGATGAAGAAATAAGAAGAACTATTAGAATTCTTTCAAGAAGAACTAAAAATAATCCAGTTTTAATTGGTGAACCAGGAGTAGGTAAAACTGCTATAGTAGAAGGATTAGCTGAAAGAATAGTAAGAGGAGATGTACCGGAAGGTTTAAAAGATAAAATTATTTTCTCATTAGATATGGGTTCACTTATAGCAGGAGCTAAATATAGAGGAGAATTTGAAGAAAGATTAAAGGCTGTATTAAAGGAAGTCCAAAATAGTGAAGGAAAGATTATATTATTTATAGATGAAATTCATACTATTGTTGGAGCAGGTAAAACAGATGGCGCAATGGATGCAGGTAATTTAATTAAGCCTTTACTTGCAAGAGGAGAATTGCATTGTATTGGTGCTACAACTTTTGATGAATATAGACAATATATTGAAAAAGATAAAGCACTTGAAAGAAGATTCCAACCTGTTATTGTTGATGAACCATCAGTTGAAGATGCAATTTCAATTTTAAGAGGATTAAAGGAAAGATTTGAGATTCATCATGGAATTAGAATTCATGATTCTGCAATAGTTGCAGCTGCTAAACTTTCAGATAGATATATTCAAGATAGATATTTACCAGATAAGGCAATCGATCTTATTGATGAAGCTGGGGCTATGATAAGAACTGAAATAGATTCATTACCAGCAGAACTTGATGCTATAAGAAGAAGAATAGTACAGTTAGAAATTGAGAAAGAAGCTTTAACAAGAGAAAAAGATGAGGGTTCTAAAAAGAAATTAGAAGCACTAGAAAAGGAATATTCAGAGTTAAAGGCTAAAAATGATGAAATGACAGCTAAGTTTGATAGAGAAAAAGGTGCTATTCTAAAATTAAAAGAATTAAAAGGTAAGCTTGATGAAGCAAGAGGTAATTTAGAAGCAGCTCAAAGACAATATGATTACAACAAAGCTGCAGAAATTCAATATGGTGAAATTCCAAGTCTTGAAGCAGCTATTAATCAAATGGAAGTAGAAGTAAAAGAAAACTATGAAGGTGCTTTATTAAAAGAAGAGGTTACTGAAGAAGAAGTTTCACAAGTTTTATCTAAATGGACTGGAATTCCAGTATCTAATTTACTTGAAGGAGAAAGAGAAAAATTATTAAGGCTTGAATCTGAAATGGAAAAGAGAGTAATAGGGCAAGAAGAAGCTATTAAATCTGTTACTTCATCAATTTTAAGAGCAAGGGCAGGTCTTAAAGATATTAATAGACCAATAGGTTCATTTATTTTCTTAGGTCCTACAGGAGTTGGTAAAACAGAACTTGCAAAAACTTTAGCAAGAAACCTATTTGATTCAGAAGAAAATATTATAAGAATTGATATGTCTGAATATATGGAGAAGCATTCTGTATCTAGATTAGTTGGAGCGCCTCCAGGATATGTTGGATATGAAGAAGGTGGTCAATTAACAGAAGCTGTTAGAAGAAAACCTTATAGTGTAATATTATTTGATGAAATAGAAAAAGCACATGAAGATGTATTTAATATGTTCTTACAAATACTTGATGATGGTAGACTTACAGATAACAAAGGTAAGACTGTAGATTTTAAAAATACAATAATAATTATGACTTCTAATATAGGAAGCAGTTACTTACTTGAAAATAAAGATGAGGATGGTATTGAACCACAAATCAGAGATCAAGTAATGAATGAGATGAAAATGAGATTCAAACCAGAATTCTTAAACAGAGTTGATGATATTATTATGTTTAAGCCATTATCTGAAAATGGAATTACTAAGATTATTGATATCTTTGTTAATGAAGTTGCCAACAGGTTAAAAGATAGAAATATATCATTAGATATTACACCGGCTGCTAAGCATATATTAGCAGTTGAAGGTTATGATCCAGTATATGGAGCAAGACCACTTAAGAGATATATTCAAAATACTTTAGAAAATAAGCTTGCAAGATTAATCATTGCTGGAGAAATTAATTATGGTTCACATGTTACTATTGATGGGGTTGATGATGAGATAATAATTAAATCTGAATAATATAAATTAAAAGGCTATGTCATAATAAAAATGGCATAGCCTTTGTTAATTATTCAAATTAATTCTTTTCTGTAATAGTTCTAGAACATAAAGGAAGTAAAATAATAAATGAAATTAAAATTATTATTGATGAAATAAGGAAAGGTAATTTGTTTCCTAAATCAAATATAAATCCTGCAAGTAAAGAACCAGTTACTTGTCCTACAGCTTTTGAGGAGTTGAAAATTCCCATGAGTGAACCGTAATTACCTTTAGAAAGTTTAGTTATTATACTTTGTTGTAAAGGAATATGAATGCTAGCAAAGGATGTAAATATAACTGCACAAGTTAAGAATAAAATAACATTATTTGATATAACCATAAGTGCTAAAGATATACTAATGCAAAAAGTAATAACTTTAAATATATTTATTTCTTTGAAAAATTTTGCAAGTAATGGAGTAAATATTAAGTTTATAATAAAGCCTAATACTCCTGTAAATGCCATAAATCCACCTATAAATGTTGGGGATAATTTTAGAACATCTTCTATATAATAATTAATGCTTGAATTATAGCTAGTTGATGCAAAGTAAAATGCTATTATAATTATGAGCATGATAATTAAATTCTTATTTAGAAATTGACTATAATTTACTTTTTCATGTTTTAAAGAATTAGAAATACTTATTTTTTCTTTAAGTGGTTCCTCTAAAAGCAAGAAAACTAAAATGCCTAAAATTACACAAAGTATAAATTGTGTAAAAAAAGTATATTTAAAGTTGTTATTACCAATTACACCACCTAATAATGAACCCATGGCTGAGCCTATTGTATTGGCAGCGGAATAGTATGTAATATATTTTACTCTATTTTCTTTTGTTGTTACATCAGTTAAATAAGCCATAGAAGTAGTTAAATAACTAACTACAAAAAATCCACCTGTAAATCTAAATATAAGTATTATAAAAGGATTTGTATTAAAACCAAATCCAAGCTGACTAATACCATAGCCTAGTGCACCTAATATTAAGAATTTAATTCTTCCTTTTTTATCAGATAAAGAACCCCAAAATGGTGAACCAATAAAATTTCCTATAGACATTGTTGCAAAGAATAATCCAAACATAAATGTTGGTAATCCAAGTTTATTTATGAACATAGGGGTAACTGGATGAGCCATGTTAAATGTAAGTGAACTAAATATAGTTAAAACTATAATAAAAATTAATGATTTATTTTTTGTTTTCATTATTCCTCCTTAAGTTATTGATTTAAATGATAAAATTTTTCATATTCTTATAGTATATATTTAAAATTAAGAAAATCAAATGTTTTTAATATAATAAAAAACCATAAAAAAACAAGTGTAAAATCTAAAAAAAGATGTACACTTGTAATAAAAAATATTGTAAAATGGAAAAAATAATTTAAAGGTTAAGGTAATTCATTGCCAGCTGCAAGATAAATATCATACCATTCCTGTCTAGATAAAACCACATTTGAAGCAGTACATATATCCTTTAATCTATTTTCGCTAGTTGTTCCAACAATAGTTTGTATTTTGGCTGGATGTCTAAGAATCCATGCAGTAGCGATTGCTGTTGAACTAACATTGTATTTTTCAGCTAATTCATTAAGCTTTTTATTAAGAACAGGGAATTTTGGATTATCTATAAAAACTCCTTCAAAGAATCCGTATTGATAAGGTGACCAAGCTTGAATATTTATATCTTTTAGACGGCAATATTCTAAAATAGATCCATCTCTATCAATTGAAGCTGAATTCTTCATATTAACATTTAATCCAGAATCAATAATTCCAGTATGCATAATACTAAATTGAAGTTGATTTATAGTAATTTTATTAGTTAAATATTTATTTAATAACTCTATTTGCATTGAATTATGGTTACTAACACCAAAATTTCTAACTTTACCTTCTTTATATAGTTTTTCAAAGGCTTCATTTACTTCTTCAGGTTCCATCAAAGTATCAGGTCTGTGTAGTAATAATATATCTAAATATTCAGTATTTAGTCTTTTTAAAATTCCATCTACAGAATTGATAATATATTCTTTAGAAAAGTCGTACATACCAGGTCTAATTGAACACTTTGATTGTATAATCATCTTTTCTCTTAATGAAGGGGTTAAAGATATAGCTTCACTAAATATTTCTTCAGATTTTCCTTTACCATAAATATCAGCATGATCAAAAAAGTTAATTCCACAATCTAAAGCTGTATTAATTAAATTATTTACAGTGTTTTTTTCTAAGTTTGCAATTCTCATACACCCTAATCCAATTTCAGATGCTTTTAAATTACCATTTGCCATAATTATTTCTTTCATAGTATAATCCTCTCAATCTATTAGTTAATCATTTACATTATACCATTTTCAATAATTACTAGTCTATTAAAAAAGATATTAAAAAATTTTCAAAAATAATGTTGACAAACGTCGACAAACATAATATACTAAACAACGTAGTCGATGCGCGGGTATCGTATATCGGTAATACTCCAGCCTTCCAAGCTGGAAAGGTGGGTTCGATTCCCACTACCCGCTCCATTATATTTGAATAAAAATCAGCTATGCTGAAAAATTCAAATAGCTAAATCAAAGATTTAGATTTTCATTTTGCGTGTTTAGCTCAGCTGGATAGAGCAACGCCCTTCTAAGGCGTGGGCCAGGAGTTCGAATCTCTTAACACGCA
>NZ_JBCOAB010000016.1:58053-70161 GCF_040227035.1 Clostridium sp. RTP31139st1_H3_RTP31139_211217 | reverse complement strand
TATTCCAAATCTACCAACTAATCATACAAAAAAAGAGTAGATAGATTTGTTTTTTACACAAATCTATCTACTCTCCCATAGTATATTTTATCTATAATGGAAGTTTGTCATGGATTTTCTTCATTATATTAATAATAGGGTTAATATTTATACCAATGATTCCAATAATATCAGCTTCAATAATAGCTGTTGCTATAACATTTGTATCATCAAGATTTAAGCATAAAAATATAGTAACTACAGTTGTTGGTATGATAGCATTTTTATTAATTATGATGCTTTCAATGAATATGCAAAATTATATTAATGAATTTATTGCAAATAGTGACTCAATAGTAAAAGGACTATCTAGCATATATCTACCAGCAATGTATTTAAAAGAAGCTTTAGTAAATTATGATATATTTGCTTTAATAAAGTTTATACTAATATCAATAGTTCCATTTTTAATATTTATTTTGGTATTTAGTAAGACATTTAAAGTTATAAATGGGAAATTATCAGAAAGCTATAAAAAGGCAAATTATAAGGTGTCAAGGTTAGAAGCAAGCAGTGTAATAAAATCATTGATTACGCAAGAACTAAGAAGATACTTTGCAACACCTATTTATGTTATGAATACAGCGTTTGGGATGGTATTATTAGTTGCAGCATCCATTGCAACGTTATTTGTAAGTAAAGAAACGTTAGTGGAATTTTTGGGGTATCCTGAGATAGCTAATATGATTCCAGTTGCAATATTAGTTTTCTTAGTATTTACTATTGGACTATCTTGTACAACAAATTCATCAATATCATTAGAAGGAAATAGGTTATGGATATTAAAATCATTGCCAATAGAACCTAATGATATCTTTAAGGGTAAAATAATAACTAATTTAATAATAACAATTCCAGCATCAATTATAGCAAATGTATTTTTTTATATAGGATTAAAGTTTGATATAAAGTATTTAATATTTAACTTAGTAATTAGTATAGTATTTGCAATTGTATCAGCTATATTAGGAATAATAATTAATTTATATTTTCCAAAGATGGAGTGGACAAATCCAACAACAGTAGTAAAGCAAAGCGCAAGTGTAATGATTACTATTTTGGGAATATTGATATTAATATTAGTAGTTGTAGCAGTATCAGTTGTATTAGTTAAAGTATTCAATATTACAAATATGATGATTATTTTAAGTTCAGTATTAATTATATTTTTAATAGCTTTATTTGTTTCAATTAAGGTATTGAATAATATAGGTAGTGAAAAGTTTAATAGATTATAGAAGAGTTGCCTCTGTGGAATATTCATTTTTTAGAATATTCTATTGAGGTAATTTGCTTATATTTATATAGTGTTGGAAGGATTAAGCATAGAGTATATAATATACTTAAAGAATAAATTGAATTTTGATATTTATAAAATTAGATTTGAATTCATATGCAAATAGATTAAGAGGTTTAATTATAGATGAGTATATCTAGGGGTATATATAATGAATTGATATATAGAATAGGAGAAAATATGGGAATAACATGTATTTTAATAGCAATAATTATTGTTTTAATAGCTGTTATTATAGGATATAAAAGAGAGTTTAGAAGAATAAGTAAGCAAATTAATAATAATTTAGATGAATATGCAAATATAAAAACCAAATCTGTAGATAAAGATGTAGAAGGTTTAGTGGAAGATATAAATCTAATATTTGACTCAAAACAAAAGATTGTGGCAGAAAAAAACAAAAATGAAGAAGAATTAAGAGCTAGTATATCGAATATGTCACATGATTTAAGAACACCATTAACATCAATAATGGGATATTTGCAAATGATAAGATTAGAAGGCATATCAGAAGAGGAAAAAAATGAGTATATAGATATTGTAGAAAATAGGGCAAAATCATTGCAGCATCTTATTAGTAGCTTTTATGATTTATCTAGAATAGAGGGAAATGAGTATAACTTTAATTATAAAAAGGTAAATTTAAAAAACATATTATGCGAAAATATAGCTGCATTTTACAATGATTTTATTAATAATAATATTAATCCGATTATTGAAGTAGATGAAAATGTTAGAGATATTATATCAGATGAAGGAGCTATTACAAGAATTTTTACTAATTTAATAGGAAATATGATTAAACATGGTGAAAGTTATGTAAAAATTACTTTGAAACAAAAGGATGATGTAATAATAACAGAGTTTATTAACAAGACAACAGCTTTAACAGAAGAAAATGTGGATAAATTATTTGATAGATTTTATACTGTGGATAAATCAAGAAGTGATAGAAATACAGGATTAGGGTTGTATATAACTAAGGTCTTAGTAGAAAAATTGGGATATAGTATAAATTCCACTTTAAAAAACGAAGAATTAATAATACAAATTTTATGGAAATAAGATAAAAATAGTTATAATTAATGCAAGCAAATTTAAAGAAAAGTATTTGCTTGTATTTTTTTATAAACAGATGATATACAAGAAAAAAATATTATTGAGAATTTAAGTAAGTATGTTGGATGATGCAAAGATATAAAAACCAAATTATAATCGTATAAATATTAATCATGAATTTTATTGACAATAAATTTCAATAAACCTAAAATATAATAAAGAGAATATTTGTTCGAGATTAAAGAAAAGAAATTATGACAAAAATAAAATAATGAAGTATATCGAAGAGGGTAGAAAAATGAAAGATAAGATTATAGTAAAAGGTGCAAGAGTACATAATTTAAAAAATGTTTCCTTAGAAATTCCCAGAGATAAATTAATAGTATTTACTGGATTATCTGGTTCAGGTAAATCTTCTTTAGCATTTGATACGTTATATGCTGAAGGACAAAGAAGATACGTTGAATCTTTATCTGCTTATGCAAGACAATTTTTAGGGCAAATGAATAAGCCTGATGTTGACTATATTGAAGGTTTATCACCAGCAATATCAATAGATCAAAAAACAACTAGCAAAAATCCAAGATCTACAGTGGGGACAATTACTGAGATTTATGATTACTTAAGATTGCTATATGCAAGAATAGGTATTCCACATTGTCCTAAATGTGGAAAGGTAATAAGTCAGCAGTCTGTTGATCAAATTGTGGATCAAGTAATGGCTCTTGGGGATAGAACTAAAATTCAAGTTTTAGCTCCAATTATAAGAGGAAAAAAAGGGACTCATGAAAAAATATTAGATAATATAAAGAAAAATGGATATGTAAGAGCAAGAGTAGATGGCGAAATATATGAATTAGCTGAAGATGAAATAAAACTTGAAAAGACTAAAAAGCATAATATTGAAGCAGTTGTTGATAGGCTTGTAATTAAAGAAGGAATTGAAGGTAGATTAAGTGATTCACTAGAAGCTGCATTAAAATTAGCAGAAGGTCTAGTTATAATAAATGTAATTGGTGATAAAGATATATTATTTAGTGAAAATTTTGCATGTGCTGATTGTGGAATTAGCATACAAGAATTTGAACCAAGAATGTTTTCATTTAATGCACCATATGGAAAATGTGACAAATGTGATGGTTTAGGAACTTTAATGGAAATAGATCCAAACTTAGTAATTCCGAATAAAAACCTAAGTGTTATGGAAGGGGCTATAGCTACTTGGGGAGAAGGAAGACTAAAGGAAGATTCATGGACATATGCTATACTGCAAGCATTAAGTAAAGAGTATGATTTAGATTTAAATAGGCCAGTAAAGGAATTATCTAAAGAACATTTAGATTTATTATTATATGGAACTAATGGACATAAGTTATCTGTTATTTATACTAAGGATGGAGTAAAGGCAAAATACGCATATTCTTATGATGGAGAAATTAATTCACTTATAAGAAGATATAAAGAAACTAACTCAGATGTTATAAAAGGTGAAATAGAACAATATATGAGCAACAATGCTTGTCCGAAATGTAAAGGGGCTAGACTTAACAAAGAAGTTTTAGCGGTTACTATTGGAGATAAAAATATATATGAATTTACTAAAATGTCAATTAAGGAAGAGCTTGAGTTTATAAATTCAATTACATTATCTGAAAAGGAAAGAATTATAAGTGATCAAATAGTAAAAGAAATAAAAAGCAGATTACAATTCTTAGTTAATGTTGGATTAGACTATTTAAATCTTTCAAGAAGTTCAGGAACTCTTTCTGGTGGGGAAGCACAAAGAATTAGACTTGCTACTCAAATTGGATCAGCATTAATGGGAGTTTTATATATACTAGATGAACCTAGTATTGGATTACATCAAAGAGATAATGATAAATTAATTCAAACTTTAAAAAACTTAAGAGATGTAGGAAATACAGTTATAGTTGTTGAGCATGATGAAGATACTATGAGAGAAGCAGATTATATAGTAGATATAGGACCAAGAGCAGGAGAACATGGTGGTCAAATAATTGCAGCAGGTCCAGTTGATGAAATTATGGCATGTAAAGAATCAATTACAGGTCAATATTTAACAGGAGAAAAATCAATTAAAGTTCCTGAGGTAAGAAGAGAAGGTAATGGAAATTTTATTACTGTAACTGGTGCTAAGGAAAATAATCTTAAAAATTTAAATGTTAAATTCCCATTAGGAGTTTTAACAATGGTTACAGGTGTTTCAGGTTCTGGTAAGAGTACATTAGTAAATGAAATACTTTATAAAGGATTAAATAAAATAATTAATAAGAGTAAAAACCCAACTGGTGCGTTTAAAGATATCACAGGATATGAAAATATTGATAAGATTATAGATATTGATCAAAGTCCTATAGGCAGAACTCCACGTTCAAATCCAGCAACATATACAGGTACATTTGACATAATAAGAGAATTATTCTCACAAACTCCAGAGGCTAAGATGAGAGGATATAAGCCAGGAAGATTTAGCTTTAATGTAAAAGGTGGAAGATGCGAAGCATGTTCTGGTGATGGAATAATAAAAATAGAAATGCAATTCTTATCTGATGTATATGTTCCATGTGAAGTATGTAAAGGAAAGAGATATAATAGAGAAACTCTTGAAGTTAAATATAAAGGTAAGAATATTGATGATGTCTTAAATATGACTGTAGAAGAGGCATTAGAATTCTTCGAAAATATTCCAAGGATAAAAAATAAGATTCAAACACTAAAAGATGTAGGATTAGGATATGTTAGATTAGGTCAACCTTCAACTCAATTATCAGGTGGTGAGGCTCAAAGAATTAAGCTTGCATTTGAATTATCAAAGAGAAGTACTGGAAAGACTTTATATATTTTAGATGAACCAACAACAGGACTTCATGTAGATGATGTTAGTAGATTAGTTGAAATACTACAAAGATTAGTTGAAGCGGGAAATACAGTTGTTGTTATAGAACATAATTTAGATATGATAAAATGTGCCGATTATATAATAGATTTAGGGCCAGAAGGTGGAGATAAAGGTGGTACATTAGTAGCGCAAGGAACACCAGAAGAAATAGTTAAAAACGACAAATCACACACAGGGAAATATCTTAAGAAGTTATTAAGTTAGTCTTAGATGACTTGTTATTTTTTACAATAAGATTTAATATATAATGGTAAATATACGTTAATTTGAGGTGAAGGTATGAGTTTTGGAAAGTTGGTTACTTTTACATTTGGTATAGTTTTCATAATTTTATTATATGTCATTATATATTATGCGTTAAAGATAATGTATAAAGATGTTAAGACTGGTGGAAAAGCAAGAAATAATAGCTCAGGTATAAGATATGGTATTGAGGTTATTCAAACTGGAGTTAATTCTACATTAGAACAGGGGTCAGTAGTTCCTATAAGAGGAATTATTACATTAGGTAGAAAGCCAGAAAATACAATAGTATTAACCGAGCCTTTTGTATCAGGTAACCATGCAAAAATATATGCTAAAAATAATAATTTATATGTTGAAGACTTAAATAGTACCAATGGTGTATATGTAAATAATGAAAGAATACAGGAAAAGTATAAGCTAGTTGCTGATGATGAAGTAAAAATAGGAAGTGCTATTTTTAAAGTTTTAAAGTCAGGCAGATAATAGAGGTGATGATATGAAAGCAATAAAGCGAGAAAAAAGATTACTTAGATTAGTATATCTGCTATGCTTACTACTTTTCACAGCATTAGGTTTTTTACAACAACCTTTTGACAAATTTGCATTAATAATGGGGGTAGTCTTATGTGTATTAATAGGCTATTCCCACTTTGTAATTAGAAGGTTTTATCCAGATGGCGATAAATTTATTTTAATTTTTGCAAGTGTATTAGCAGTAGTAGGAGTAGCAACATTATATAGAATAAATACAGTTACAGCTATTAAACAATTAGTTTGGATATCTTTAGGAATAATAGCCTATATATTGATAGTAGTAATATTGCCAGACTTAAAGAGTTTTGTAAAATATAAGAATATATATATGATAATAACTTTAATATTAATGCCATTAGCATTAATATTCGGTACAGAATTATATGGGGCAAAGAACTGGATAATAATAGGACCGATATCTTTTCAGCCTTCAGAATTTGGAAAGATTGCATTAGTATTATATTTAGCAGCTGCATTATCAAGTTATGAAGCTAAAAATAACTTTAAAGGAGATGCCAAGCAATTATGGCAACCAGCATTAGTTGCAGGGTTTTCAATGGGGTGTATGGTGCTTCAAAGAGATTTAGGAAGTGCCTTAATATTCTTTGGTATTTCAATAACATTACTTTATGTTGCAACATCAAAGAGAAAATATGTATTTACTGCTTTAGGATTAGCAGCTATAGGATCAGTAGCTGGATATGCTATGTTTGGGCATGTAAGAGAAAGAGTTAAGATTTGGTTAGATCCATGGAAGTATGCATTAGGATCATCTTATCAAATAGTTGAAGGAATGTATTCTATTGCTGCAGGCGGACTTTTTGGAGTTGGATTAGGGCAAGGTCATTTTGAAAATTTGCCTGTTAAAGAAAGTGATATGATTTATGCAATTATATGTGAGGAATTTGGAATAATTTTTGCAATTGGATTAATGATAATATATTTCCTATTATTTTATAGAGGTATAAGAGCAGCATTTGTTACAAAAGACAGTTATTCACAATTGATTGCAGTTGGTTTTAGTACAATGATAGCATGTCAAACATTAGTTATAATAGGAGGAATATTTGCTGTTATCCCATTAACAGGTATAACATTGCCTATTATAAGTTATGGTGGTTCATCAGTATTAACAATATTCTTTGCATTAGGAATATTACAAAAAATATCAGAGGAGGCATAGGATATGAATGATTTAGCAAAAAGTGTTAAGCATGTAATGACAGTTTTCTTAGTTTTCTTTATAGCATTGATATCCTATATTGCATATTTTCAGCTAATTAAAAGTCCTAAAATTAATGAAATGGCAGGTAACACAAGGGTTATAGCTAAAAAGAATGAAGTTTTAAGAGGAACCATTTATGATAGAAATGGGACTGCATTAACTACAAGTGAAAGGTTAAATCAAACTTCACAAAAAAGAGATTATTTATATGGTAATTTATATGTGCATGCATTAGGTTATACAAGTGCTGTATATGGAACTACTGGTCTTGAAGAAGAGTATGATAGTGAATTAACTACTTATAATGCTTTTGGTAATAATTTCAGAAAGTTCTTAGATACTATTGATTTAAATGGGTTAGTAGAAAATATAAAGAGCGATAAGGAAAGTACAGGAAGCTTTAACTTTACAGAGAATTTTAAAGAATTTAAAGATAAGATAGATTTTAGCTTACTAACAGAAGAAGACGCTAAGGTAGGAAATGGAGTTGTAACTACATTAGATACAACACTTCAACAAGTGGCATCAGATGCATTAGGTAATAATAAAGGTGCTGTAGTTGCATTAGATCCTAAAACAGGAGAAATATTAGCAATGGTATCAAAACCAACATTTAATCCTAATAATTTAGCAGATGAAATGAATGCAGCTAATAGTGGAAGTGGAGAAGACTCACCGTTAATAAATAGGGCAATCAATGGATTATATCCTCCAGGATCTGTATTTAAGACTGTAACATTAACAAGCGCATTAGAAAATATTCCATCAGTAGTTGATAGAACTTTTAGTGATGAAGGAAAAATTAAATTTCCTGATGGAAGATCTTTAAGTAACTTTGGAAATAATGCTTATGGTTCAATAGACTTAAAGCAAGCATATAAAGTATCAAGTAATGTTGTATTTGGTACATTAGCTATGGAATTAGGAAATGATGCACTTAAATCTACTGCAGAGGATTATGGATTCAACTCTGTAATAAAAGGGCCAGGTATATCTATAACTGCAAGT
Organism: Clostridium sp. RTP31139st1_H3_RTP31139_211217; assembly: GCF_040227035.1. Lineage (NCBI taxonomy): Bacteria > Bacillati > Bacillota > Clostridia > Eubacteriales > Clostridiaceae > Clostridium > Clostridium sp. RTP31139st1_H3_RTP31139_211217. Next base: position 61,833 of record NZ_JBCOAB010000016.1, on the reverse strand, counting down.
AGATTTCCATCTTTAGATAGTTCAGAAATTGGGAATATAGCACAAAGTGGTATAGGCCAAAGTAGTGTTTTAGCAACACCTATGCAAATGGCTTTAGTTGCAGCTACAGTTGGAAATGATGGAGTAATGATGCAGCCTAAACTTGTTAAGGCTATAGTAGATAAAGATCAAAATGTAGTTAAAACTATTGATGATAAACAATTAAAACAAGTCATGTCTAGTGATATAGCAGAAACAATACAAGATTATATGGTTAATTTAGTTAACAGTAATTTAAGTAAGTGGCCAGCATTTGAAGGAACTAATGCTGGAGGGAAAACAGGTACTGCTGATTATACTTTACCAGATGGTAGCGAAGCAACACCACATAGTTGGTTTATATCAGTAGCACCAATGGACGATCCACAAATAGCAGTTGCAGTAATTGTTGAAAATGGTGGAACTGGTTCAGGTAAAGCAGCAACTGTTGCAAGTAAAGTTGTAAGACAGGCGGTTTTAGGCTATTAAAATAAATAAAAAAATTATGTGCTAATATAAGAGTTAAGGGGGACAAAAGCAAGCTTAAGTATAATTAAGTTTAGGTTTGCTTAGAGTAACCTTTAACTCTTAATTATTATCTACTAAACTAAAGAGGGGAGGATTCTAAAATGTTTGATTTTGAATATCATTTAAAGAATTTACCAGATAAACCTGGAGTATATTTAATGAAAAATTCTTTAGGGGAAGTAATTTATGTAGGAAAAGCAAAAATACTAAAAAATAGAGTTAAAAGTTATTTTCAAAACTCAAAAAATCATTCTGAAAAGGTGCGTGTAATGGTTAAAAATATTTCCGAATTTGAGTATATTGTTACAGATTCAGAAATGGAGGCTTTAATTTTAGAGTGCAACTTAATAAAAAAGTATAGTCCTAAGTATAATATTCTGCTAAAGGATGATAAGTTTTATCCATTCATAAAAATAACTATAAAAGATGATTATCCAAGGGTGTTTGTTACTAGAAATTTTGCTAAGGATGGAAGCAAATATTTTGGACCTTACACTAATGGGGCAGCAGTTTATGAAACTATTAATTTAATATATAAGATATTTCCATTAAGAACTTGTAAACTTGCAATAAGAGAAAATGGAGAGAAGGTAAGACCTTGTTTGAATTATCATATTAAAAAATGCTTTGGGCCATGTGGTGGCCATATTACTAAAGAAGAATATGGGAAGATGATTAGTGATATAATAGATGTTTTAAGTGGTAAAGAAACTTATGTAACTAAAATGCTAAAGGATGAAATGGAAAGAGCCGCTGAAGAATTAGAATTTGAAAAAGCAGCAGCATTGAGAGATAAAATATTATCTATAGAAGCTATAGTTGAAAAGCAAAAGATTTTTAAAACTATGGAAGGTGACGAAGATTTTATTAATATAGAGCAAGATGAAAAAGATAGTTGTATTCAAGTATTTTTCTCTAGAGATGGTAAGATAATCGGAAGAGAGCATTTCATATTTGAAAATACTGCAAATGAAGGAATTGGTGAAATAATAGAAGAATTCATAGCTACCTTTTATGGAGGAACAGCAAAGGTACCGAAAACTATTTTTGTACCAGAAATTAATGAGTTAGAATTAATGGAAGAATATTTGACCATAAAAAGGGGTTCTAAGGTATGGATTAAAGTACCACAAAAGGGACAAAAGAAAGATATGCTTGAAATGGTTAAAAATAATGCACAAATTACCTTAGAAAAGTTTAAAGATAAATATTTAAAAGATAAAGAATTAAATAGAGTTTCTTTATTAGAACTTCAAGAGCTATTAAGTTTGGATGAATGGCCTTCTAGAATAGAAGCATATGATATTTCTAATATACAGGGTGTAGATTCTGTTGGAACAATGATTGTATTTGAAGAAGGAAGAGCAAAGAATAGTGATTATAGAAGATTTAAGATAAAAACAGTTAAGGGTGCCAATGATTATGATAGTATGCGTGAAATATTAACTAGAAGATTTAATCATGGGTTAGATGAAATAAAAGCTATTCAACAAAGAGATTTAAAGCTATCAGCAGGAAAATTTTCAACATTTCCTGATTTAATAATGATGGATGGTGGAAAAGGTCAAGTTAATATTGCTTTAGAGGTGTTAAAATCGTTAAATATAGATATTCCAGTTTGTGGACTAGTTAAGGATGATAAACACCAAACAAGGGGGATAGTATATAATAATAAAGAGCTGATTATAAATAGAGGATCAAATTTAATGCAGCTTATTAGAAGAATTCAAGATGAAGTGCATAGATTTGCAATAACATATCATAGAAGCTTAAGAGATAAAAGAACTTTACATTCAATTTTAGATGATATACCTAATGTTGGAGAAAAAAGAAGAAGAGCATTATTAATGAAGTTTGGAAGCGTTGATAACATAAAGAAGGCAACGATAGAAGAACTTTTAGATACACAATCTATAGATAAAAAATCAGCACAAAGTATTTATAATTACTTTAATGGTAATAATTAAAGCTAAATCACTTGTTTAATAGTATAAATTAATTTATACTATTAAATTGTAAATATTTTATAATTTTAAGGAGCTTGTCATGAATAAATACGATAAATTTGTAGGGTTGTTTGGGAAATTTTATGATGAAAATGATATTAAGATAGATGAGAAACTAAGTAGTTATGTTAATTTTAAAGTTGGTGGGCCAGCAGATATATTATTGATTCCAAAATCAAAAGAGCAGGTAATAAAGAGTGTTGAAGTTTGTAAGGAAAACAAAATTCCTTTTTATTTAATAGGAAATGGTTCTAACATACTAGTTAGAGATGGTGGATTTAGAGGTGTTGTAATTTCTTTAAAAGAAGTTAACACTATTATTGTAGATGGAGATAAAATAGAAGCAGAGTGTGGAGCTATGCTTAAAGCAGTTTCTGATAAAGCTATGGAAAATTCATTAACTGGATTTGAATTTGCTTGTGGAATTCCAGGAACTATAGGTGGAGCCGTATTTATGAATGCAGGTGCTTATGATGGAGAAATAGCTCATGTTATAGAAAGTGCTGAAATAATTGATGAAGAGTGCAATATTGTAAGACTTTCAAATAAGGATTTAGACTTTGGATATAGATCATCAATAGTTATGAAAAAAGGATATACAGTATTATCAGCTGTGTTTAAATTAGAAAAGGGGCAAGTAAAGACAATAAAAGAGTTGGTTGATGATTTAACAAATAAAAGAGAATCAAAACAACCACTTGAATATCCATCAGCAGGAAGTACATTTAAGAGACCTACAGGGTACTTTGCAGGAAAACTTATTCAAGATGCAGGCTTAAAAGGTTATTCTATAGGAGGAGCAGCAGTTTCTGAAAAACATTCAGGATTTGTAATCAATAAAGGAAATGCTACAGCTAAAGATATAACTGATTTAATAAAATATATTCAAGATGAAGTTAAGAGACAATTTGGAGTAGAGCTTCATCCAGAAGTTAGAATAATTGGTGAAGAGTAAAAGGTTGCCTTAGGGCAACTTTTTTTATGCCTAGATTTACTCAATTAAGTCGTGTAAAAGCAAAGTTGTTTTGATATAAGTGAGCCTCCAAATTTTATATTTGGCAAGGCAAACTTACTCATTCGACGAATATGAGAAGGAGTTTCATTAAAAATAATTCGTGAAGGTTTCTAAATATTACATTTAGTTAATTAAATCGTGTAAAAGCAAAGTTGTTTTGATATAAGTGAGCCTCCAAATTTTATATTTGGCAAGGCAAACTTACTCATTCGA